>JAILID010000092.1 GCA_024695465.1 Lachnospiraceae bacterium
TGATGCCCTTGGACTTGCAGTAGGCGATCTCGTCCTCCCGGGACTGCATGGTCCAGATGTCGGTCATGCGCCAGGGCGCGATGACCTTGATGTCCGGAGCGAGGGCTTTGATGCCAAGCTCAAAACGGATCTGGTCATTGCCCTTGCCGGTCGCTCCGTGGCAGATCGCGACCGCGTTTTCCTTGCGGGCGATCTCGACCAGCTTCTTGACGATCGCCGGGCGGGCCATGGAGGTGCCCAACAGATATTTGTTTTCATAGACGGCTCCGGCCTGCACGCAGGGCATGATGAAGTTTTCCGCGAAATCATCGCAGATATCTTCGATATAGAGCTTGGAAGCTCCTGAAAGGCGGGCCCTCTCGTCGAGGCCGTTCAGCTCGCTCTCCTGGCCGCAGTCGACGCAGCAGCAGATCACGTCGTAGCCGAAATGCTCCTTGAGCCAGGGGATGATGGCGGTCGTGTCGAGTCCGCCGGAATAGGCAAGGACAACTTTTTCATTACTCATATGGATATCCTCCTCATCTTGATCGGGTAAAGACCCGCAAAAGTCATTTTACAAAGGAAGACTATACACTATATGCAAAAAATATGCAACAGAAAATAAAGGGAAATAAAATATTTTTGAGGATGTCATGTATAAATATGCAAAAAACATGAATATTTATGCATGAACGAAAAGTTTCTGTTTACATTTGATATAGAATGGTCTATGATACAGGAAAGATGGAAAGGAGAAGATTGATGGGGTTTGAAGTGATAGATGGCGGCTTCACCGCCGCGAAAGGCTTTTCCTCCTGCGGCGGGGCTGCCGGGATCAAGAAAAACGGCAGCGCGGATATGGCGCTGTTTTATTCTGCCGTTCCCTGCGCGGCAGCCGGGACCTTTACCAGCAACCGGGTCAAAGCCGCTCCCGTTCTCTGGGACAGGCGGATCGTGCGGGAGACGGAGCATTTGGCGCGCGCCGTTGTCGTTAATTCCGGCGTTGCCAACGCATGTACCGGACGGCAGGGACTGGACTACTGCGAGAAGACCGCCGGGACGGCGGCGGAGGTTTTCGGAATTGATAAAAATGAAGTGCTGGTGGCTTCCACCGGGGTTATCGGGCAGCAGCTGCCGATCGACAAGATCATGGGCGGGATCAGGAGTCTTTCCTCTTCGCTGGGAGAAAGCCGGGAGAAAGGCCATGAGGCGGCCTGCGCGATCATGACGACGGATACGGTTCCGAAAGAAGCGGCGGTCCGGGTTTTCCTTTCGGATGGGAAAAGCTGCGCGATCGGAGGCTGCGCGAAAGGTTCGGGCATGATCCATCCCAACATGTGCACGATGCTGGCCTTCATAGCGACGGATGCGGCGATCTCCAAAGAACTCCTGCAGAAGGCCCTGTCGGAAATCGTGCCGGATACCTTTAACATGGTTTCAGTGGACGGGGATACCTCCACCAATGACACCTGTCTGGTCCTGGCCAACGGCCTGGCCGGCAATTCCCCGATCACGGAGGAAGGGGAAGACTACCGGGCGTTCCGAGAAGGGCTTTATCAGGTTCTGGAGAGCCTGTCCAAACAGATGGCCGGGGACGGAGAAGGGGCCACCTGTCTCTTTGAAGTCAGGGTTGTCCACGCGGACTCGAAAGAGAAGGCGAAGATCCTGGCGAGATCGGTCGTGTCTTCGACCCTGACGAAAGCGGCTGTTTACGGTCATGACGCGAATTGGGGCCGGATCCTCTGCGCGATGGGCTATTCGGGAGCGGATTTTGATCCCGAGAGAGTCGATCTCTATCTCGAGAGCGCGGCCGGGAGGCTGAAGATCCTGGAAGACGGGGTGGCTGCGGATTACAGCGAGGAGCTGGCGACCCGGATCCTTTCGGAAAGCCATATCACGGCAACCTGCGATATAAAGGAAGGGGATGCGGAAGCGGCGGCCTGGGGCTGCGATCTTACTCATAAATATGTAGATATCAACGCGGATTACCGTTCGTGATCCGTTTCGAAAGAAGGTGTTTAATATGACAGCTGCTGTGGATTCCTGGCTGGCCAAGGCCGGGGTGCTCATCGAGGCCCTTCCCTATATCCGGGAATTTAACGGAAAGATCATCGTGGTCAAATACGGCGGTTCCGCGATGGTCGATCCCGCGCTTCGAAGAAGCGTGATCAAGGACGTCGCACTCCTGAAGCTGGTCGGCATGAAGCCGATCATCGTGCACGGCGGAGGGAAGGAGATATCAAAGTGGGTGAAGCTTTCCGGACAGACTCCGGAATTTGTGAACGGTCTTAGGGTAACGGATAAAAATACCATGGAGATCGCGGAGATGGTCCTCAACAAGGTCAATAAGCATCTCGTTCAGTACATGGAACAGAATGGGGTGGCGGCCTGCGGCCTGTCCGGCAAGGATGGAGCGACGCTGCTGGCGAAAAAGAAGAAAGTCGGCGGGGGCAGGGATATCGGCTTTGTCGGGGAAGTGACGCAGGTGAATACCAAGCTGATCGATACCCTTCTTGCGAATGACATCGTGCCTGTGATCTGCCCGATCGGCCTGGGGGAGGAGGACTTCCATACCTATAACATTAACGCCGACGACGCAGCCTGCGCGGTCGCGGCGGCCGAGAACGCGGAAAAACTGGCCTTCCTTTCCGACATAGAAGGGGTATACCGGGATCCGGCGGATCCGGGCACCCTGATTTCGGAGCTGACGGTGTCGGAGGCCAACGCTTTTATCGAAAACGGCAACGCCGGCGGCGGAATGCTTCCGAAGCTGACCAACTGTATAGCCGCTATCAACAGCGGGGTATCAAGAGTCCATATTCTGGACGGCCGGGTGGAGCATTCCCTGCTTCTTGAATTTTTTACGGACAGGGGGGTCGGAACCGCGATCCTTTCTGATGACGCCAAAAGATATTTCCAGAATGCCAGTGAGGTGAAGCATGACGCAGAATGAAATTCGGGAGGACGTTGAGAAGTACGTCCTCCATACCTATAACCGTTTTCCGATCGCCATTGACCGGGGAGAAGGCCTGTATGTCTATGACGCGGAAGGAAAGAAATATCTTGATTTCATGGCCGGCATAGCGGTCTATGCGCTGGGTTATCATTTCCCGGGTTACGACGAAGCGCTGAAAGCGCAGATCGATAAAGTCCTCCACACGTCCAATCTCTATTATCATGAACCTCTGGCCCGGGCCGCGAAGGCGGTCGTCGAGTCCACGGACCTTTCCAAAGTCTTTTTTACAAACAGCGGGGCGGAAGCCATCGAGGGGGCCCTGAAAGCTGCCCGGAAGTACGCCTGGCTTAAAGACAAAGGAGGGGACCATGAAATCGTCGCCATGAAAGCTTCCTTCCACGGCAGGTCGGTCGGAGCGTTGTCCGTTACGGGGAACGAGCACTATCAGGAACCCTTCCGTCCGCTGATGGGCGGGGTTCATTTTGCGGAATATAATAATATTGACAGCGTGCTTCAGGCTGTTAATGAGAAAACCTGCGCGATTATCCTGGAGACCGTTCAGGGCGAGGGGGGCGTTTATCCGGCGGATCCGGCTTTCCTTGCCGGGATCCGAAGCCTGTGCGATGAGAGGGATATCCTTCTCATCCTGGATGAGGTCCAGTGCGGAATGGGCCGGACCGGGAAAATGTGGGCCTATGAGCATTACGGGATCAAGCCGGATATTGTCACCTGCGCGAAGGCCCTGGGCTGCGGCGTTCCGGTAGGGGCGTTTGTCCTGAATGAGAAGACCGCGGCAGCGTCCCTTGAGGCCGGAGACCACGGGACGACCTATGGGGGAAATCCGTTCGCGCTTGCGGCGGTGTCCGAGGTCTTTAAGCTCTATGAGGAGCATGACCTGATCGGCCATGTGAATAAGATCGCTCCGTTCCTTGCGGGAAAGCTGGACGAATTGATGGCTTCAAAGCCGGATAAGATCCGGGCCCACCGCGGATTGGGCCTTATCCGGGGACTGGAGCTGGACGGAAGCATTTCAGCCGGGGAGATAGCGGCCCGGGCGCTTGAGGAGGGACTTCTGATCATTTCAGCCGGAAACAACGTTCTGCGCTTTGTTCCGCCGCTGATCATTACGGAAAAGGAAGTGCTGGAAGCAATTGAAATCCTTGACAGGGTGATATAACAGAGTTGTCCCGAAAGGAGTCCTTTCGGGACAATCTTATTTTATGCTTGTAAAATTCATGCTGATTCGCTAGAATAAGGATGTGCACTGCCGTTAAGGGGCTTACTATGCCCGGAAAGGTTGGTGCCTTATGAAGATAAAGCTTCTTATGCTTTTGTTTTTGACTGCGGACATTCTGTTTTGTCTTTTGGCCGCTGCCTGCGGGAAAGAGGAGGACTTCGGGGGAAAGGCTTTTCTTGCGGAGGAGAGTCCGGCGGAAGCATTTTCCGGGGAAGAGGATTCCTCATCGGAAGCAGGGGATTCCGTCCCCGGAATCTATGTCTATGTCTGCGGGGAGGTCGTCTCGCCCGGGGTCTACATCCTTCCGGAGGGCTCCCGCGTCTACGAGGCGCTGGCCCTGGCGGGAGGACTTACGGAGGAGGCGGATGAAAGAGGGCTGAATCAGGCGGAAAAGCTTTCGGACGGCCAGAAGCTGACGGTACCAGCTGTCGGCTCCGCGGAAGAAACTTTTTTTTCAGAGGCGGACGACGGAAAGGTCAATCTGAATACGGCGGACGCCGAAAAGCTGATGTCTCTGCCGGGAATCGGGGAAGCGAGAGCGGCGGATATCATCGCGTACAGGGAGCAGAACGGGCCGTTTGCCCTTCCGGAGGATATTATGAAGGTATCCGGAATCAAGCAGGCTGCTTACGATAAAATTAAGGACAGGATTACAGTAAGGTAGGGGAGAATATATGGGGAAGAGAGTACTGGTTGTAGATGATGAAAAGCTGATCGTGAAGGGAATCCGCTTTTCGCTGGTCCAGGATAACTACGAGGTTGACTGCGCTTATGACGGCGAGGAAGCGCTTGAAATGGCGAGACGGAAGGAGTATGATATCATTCTTCTTGATCTCATGCTTCCCCGTATTTCGGGACTCGATGTCTGCAGGGAGATCAGGGAATTCTCTCAGGTCCCAATCATTATGCTGACGGCCAAGGGGGAGGATATGGACAAGATCCTCGGACTGGAATACGGAGCGGACGATTATATTACGAAACCTTTCAATATCCTGGAGGTGAAGGCCAGGATCAAGGCGATCCTGAGAAGGACAGGGGTCGGAGCTTCCAGAGAAAAAAGGGCCAGAGAGGTTGAGATCGACGGCCTTCGGATGGATTGTGAGAGCCGCAGAGTCTTTATAGGGGATAAGGAGATCTATCTCACCGCCAAGGAATTTGACGTGCTGGCCCTTCTCATGTTCAATCCCAACAAGGTTTTCAGCAGGGAAAGCCTGCTGGGAACGATTTGGGGCTATGATTATCCGGGCGACGTGCGGACCGTTGACGTCCATATCCGCCGCCTGCGTGAAAAGATCGAAGCGAATCCGGGCGATCCGAAATATGTACATACAAAATGGGGTGTGGGTTATTATTTCCAGGGATAAGGGAAAAACCTTTACCTTTTTTAAGAGTCTCCGTGTCCGGATTACGGTGATCCTCTTTTTTATAGGGATGGTACCCTGCGTGATCGCGACGAACGTCGTGGTCCGCAGTTACGAAAACCGAGCTATTTCCCTCCGGGAGATAAGCGTAAAGAACCAGTGCGATATTCTCTGTGATTCGCTGGTTTCAGAACAATACCTCGGGAATCCTTATTCCGATGTCCTGAACAGCCAGATTTCGCTGGTTTCAACCTTTTACAGCGGAAGAGTCATGATCGTCAACGAGGATTTCAAGGTGATTCGCGACACCTATGACATTGACAGCGGAAGAACTTCTGTTTCAAAGGAAGTTGTAAACGCGTTTGATACGGGAAAGGGGTCGACCCAGTATGACGGGCGAAACCGTTACATTCTGATGACTTTTCCGATCAAGAGCCGTTCCGGTGATTCTGTCGAAGGCGTCATGATTATATCCATATCGACAAATGATATAGCCCAGAATGCAGAGAGCCTTGAAAACCGGGGGCTTATGGTTACCGCCTCGGTATGTCTCGCTGTCCTTCTGCTGGGCTATTTTCTGGCGGGCGTGCTGGTGAGTCCCTTTCTTAAAATTACGGACGCCATCGAGGATGTCTCGGATGGGTTTACGGAGGAGGCTGTATCCGTTCCCGATTATACGGAGACGGAGCTTATCACGACAGCCTTTAACCGGATGCTGGCCAGGGTCCGGCGCATGGACGCCTCCCGTCAGGAGTTTGTAAGCAATGTTTCGCATGAACTGAAAACTCCCCTTGCGTCCATGAAGGTGCTGGCGGACTCCATAAACGGACAGGATAACGTGCCGATTGAGATATACCGCGAATTCATGTCGGATATTACCCAGGAGATCGATCGGGAAAATGAAATTATTACGGATCTTCTGTCCCTTGTACGTCTGGACCGCAAGGCTGCGAAAATGAACTTCGAGCTCACGGATATTGAAAGCCTCCTGACGGATAATATAAAAAGATTGAAACCGATTGCGGACAGGCAGAAGATTCTTCTCTCCCTCACTTCCGATTCGCCTGTGGAAGCTGAAGTGGATACGAGCAAAATAAGTCTCGCCTTTTCCAATCTGATTGAGAATGGGATTAAGTACAATAAGCCGGAGGGCCTGGTAAAGGTTTTTCTTACGCAAGACAAACGCTATTTCTATGTGACGGTGACCGATTCGGGAATGGGAATCCCGGAAGACCAGCTGGATCACATCTTCGAGCGCTTTTATCGGGTTGAGAAGTCGCATTCAAGCGAGATCGAAGGAACCGGGCTGGGGCTTGCGATCACGAAGAGCGTGATCCTTCTGCACCACGGGGCAATCAAAGTCACGAGCAAAGTGGGAGAGGGGAGCACTTTCCATGTACGGCTTCCGCTCCGTCATGATTAAAAAGAGGTGCGGAGGATGAAAAAAGTTTTTTTTGCCGCTGCGGTTTTCATTTTCAGTCTTCTGATCGGCTGCGGGAACAGAAACGCCGGCGGGCGAAATGAGACGGGGATGGTTGTCTATTGTCTCGATGAAGACTGCGAGTCTTTGGAGAAGGAAGAGTATTTCCTGGAGTCTTCCGGGACGGAAGAGATGATAGGGGAGCTTCTCGACGCGGCCGCTTCCGGGCCTCTGGAAGAAGGCCATCGGAAGCTTATGCCGGATGAAGTGGCCGTAAAGGGCTTTACCAGTTCCGGCGGTATTGTCACTCTGGACTTTACGGCAGGCTATTTAGAGACGAAGAAAACGCGTGAGGTTCTGATGCGGGCCGGTCTTGTCAGGACGCTTGTCCAGATTCCGGGGATATCCTATGTCCTCTTTACGGTGGAGGGGGAGCCGATCAGGGATCGGTCGGAAAATGAAATCGGTCTCATGTCCGCGGACACGTTTATCGAAAACACAGGAAAGCAGATCAACACCTACCAGCATGCGACCATCAATCTCTATTTTGCCGCTGAAGGGGGCAAAGAGCTTGCTCTGGAATCAAGATCGATCTATTACAGCAGCAGCAAGCCCCTGGAATGGGCGATTGTGGAGAGATTGATCGCGGGACCGAAGCTTAAGGAAAACTACGCCGCGATTCCAGCGGGAACGAGGATCATTTCCGTGACGACCTCGGAGAATATCTGTTATGTAAATCTTACGGAAGGATTTCTGGCCGAGATTCCGGGGGTGGACCGCAAGGTGACGATTGAGTCGATCGTCAATTCGATTTGTGAAAACGGGAACGCCAGCCTGGTTCAGTTTTCTGTGGGCGGCGAAACGGACGTGGATTTTGGGGAGGGTATTAATCTGGCCGCCCCATTTTCCCCGGAACGGGAAAAATGAAAGGCAAATCAGCATGCATTATGAAAAAGAAAACGGGGGCTGGATCAAGCACCTGGATTTTATTATATGGGATGTGCTTGCAACAGCGGCTGCTTATGTGTTTGCCTACCGGCTGCATCTGGGAACCAGCTGGGTTAACCGCAGAATGCTCTACAACAACGGTACGGCAATCGTTATTCTGGCAGGTCTTTTGGCTTCCTTCTTTCTGGATACGCATAAAAATGTCCTCCGCAGAAATATTCTGCAGGAGCTGTCGTCGGTGGTGAAGTATACGGCGTTCGTCGTTACGGTGCTGCTGGTTCTTTTATTCTTCCGTCAGGAAGGAGTTCTTTATTCCAGGCTCTCGCTTGTGTATTTTGCGCTTTTTGAGATGGTCTTTCTGTTTTTCGAGAGATTATTCTGGAAAAAGTTTCTTCTTGCGCGTCTTCGAAAAGAGCAGAGACAGCGGCATATGCTGGTTGTGACGGCTAAGGACATAAGCGGGGCGGCAGCCCTCTTCCTGAAAAAGAACGCTTTTCCGGATATAGAACTCGTGGGGATGGTTCTTGTCGACGATGACAGCCTGGTCGGCGGCCGGGTGGAAGGTATTCCGGTGCCCTACGCGATGAAGGACTGCATTAACCGCCTGCAGGGTTCCTGGATCGATGAAGTAATGGTTTACCTGCCGAAGGAGATGGCGATCCCGGAGAAGTTTCTCGGGCAGCTGGCTGAGATGGGAGTCACGTCTCATCTGCGTCTGCATGTTGAAAATGAAAGAAAGACGGTACAGACTGTTGAGAAGGTGGCCGGATGTACCGTTTTGACGGAAAGCATCCGCCAGGTCTCTTCGGGCCAGAATCTGATGAAGAGGATGATGGATATTCTGGGAGGTTTCATCGGTCTTTTTCTTACCGTTCTTCTGACTTTTATTGTCGGACCGCTGATTTTCTTCGCGGATCCGGGTCCTGTTTTCTTTAAACAGAAGAGAGTCGGAAGGAATGGGAGAATATTCTATATCTATAAGTTTCGCTCGATGTATCAGGACGCGGAGCTGCGCAAGCAGGAACTTATGGATAAAAACGAGATGAAGGGCTTCATGTTTAAAATGGACGAGGATCCGCGTATAATAGGAAGCGGGCCGGATGGAAAGCGGCATGGAATCGGCTGGTTTATCCGAAAAACGTCAATCGACGAGTTCCCGCAGTTCTGGAATGTCCTGAAAGGAGATATGAGCCTGGTCGGGACGCGGCCGCCGACGCTCGACGAATGGAGGGAATACGATCCCCATCATCGGGCCCGCATGGCGATCAAACCCGGATTGACCGGGCTGTGGCAGGTGAGCGGGCGAAGCGATATCACGGATTTTGAGGAAGTGATTCGATTGGATCTGAAGTATATCAATACCTGGACAGTGGCGGAGGATATTCTTATCATCTGCAAGACGGTGAAACTGCTGTTAACGGGCAGCGGCGCGAAATAGTATGTATGGCGGGATGGGTTGGAATGAAGCTTGAAAGGGCAGAGAACGGCAAACGGAATATACTGTACGGCATAATCAGCAAGGTTGTGGCTATCGTGCTTCCTTTTTTGATCCGGACGGTCGTAATAAGGACTCTCGGGGCGGAGTATCTGGGCCTGAACGGGCTGTTTGCCTCCATTCTGCAGGTACTTAATATGTCCGAGCTGGGTTTCTCGAGCGCCGTGGTTTACAGTATGTACCGGCCGATCGCGGAAAATGATGAGGAGGCGATCTGCGCCCTTCTGAATTTTTACCGGAAAGTTTACAAGGTGATCGGAACCTGCATCCTGACCGCCGGGCTCATGCTGCTGCCTTTTCTGACTCATTTGATAAAGGACGGCGCGGTTCCCGCAGGCATGAATATCTATATCTTATATGTCATCTATCTGGCCAATACCGTCATCAGCTACTACCTTTTTGCCTATAAGACTTCGCTCCTCTACGCCTTCCAGCGAGTAGACGTTGTCAGCCGGACGCTGACGCTGACTCAGGGACTGATGTATCTTTGCCAGATCGGGATTCTGCTTTGCCTTAAGGATTATTATCTCTATCTCGTCATGATGCCGGTCTTCACGATTCTCAATAATCTTATCAACAACAGGAAAATCAAACGTTTATTTCCCCAATATGTCTGCAGGGGCAAAATCCATGAGAGGGAATACAGCGCTATTAAGAGGCAGGTTCCCGGACTTATGATCAATAAGCTCTGCCAGACTTCCCGGAACGCCCTGGACAGCATTTTTATCTCCGCGTTTCTGGGGCTTTCGGCTTCGGGCATGTATGGAAACTACTACTATGTCATGAACGCGCTGATATCCGTCCTTATTATTTTCGACAATTCGATTATCGCGGGAGTTGGCAACAGTGAGGTTACGGAAAGCAAAGAGAAGAATTACCGGACGATGAACCAGCTGAACTTTATCTATATGTGGATTGTCGGATGGTGCTCAATTTGCATGTTTAATCTCTACCAGCCCTTTGTGCAGCTGTTCTTTGGGAAGGAAATGCTTTTTTCAATGGATATTACCGCTCTGTTCTGCATTTACTTTTATGTTTTGGGAATGGGCGTGGTGCGCGGGATTTACAAGGAGGCAGCCGGCCTTTGGTGGGAGACGAGATATTATTCCATAGCGGAAACAACAGGAAATCTGCTGCTTAACTATTATCTGGGGAAATATTTCGGCGTTGCGGGCATTATTGCGGCGACCCTGATCACGCTCTTTTTTATCAATTTCCTGATGGGTACAAACGTCGTGTTCAAGTACTATTTTCAAAACGGAAAGATTGCCGAATACTATCTGCTGCACGGAAAATACGCGCTTGCGACATTGACGGCGGGTACTCTTTCCACGATCCTGATCTCACGCGTTCCGGGAGAGGGGATCGCTTCGCTTGCCGCAAAGGGGATTCTTTGCGCGCTTGTTCCGAATGTTATCTATTTGTTTCTGTATTTCCGCACGAAAGAATACCGCAGCTCCATTGGCTGGCTGCTTGGAATATTCGGCCTTTCACGCAGGCTTTCTTTTCTTCTTCCCCGCAGGCAGAGGCGTTAAACAGGCATATTGAGCAAATAGGAGGAACAGTTATGAATATAGGGCTTATTATAGCGGGCGGTTCGGGAAGCCGGATGCACCAGAGCATACCGAAGCAGTTTTTGACGGTAAATGAAAAACCGGTGATCGTTTATACGCTGGAAGCTTTCCAAAGGCATCCGGAAATCGATTCCATAGCGGTGGTCTGCATCAGCGGCTGGGAGAATATTTTGTGGGCTTACGCCCGGCAATTCAATATCGAGAAGCTTTCCTGTGTCGTTCCCGGCGGTGAAAACGGCCAGGCTTCCATTCGGAACGGCGTATTTGAATTGGAGAAGCATTTCGCGGCGGAGGATATCGTGCTGGTTCACGACGCGATCCGGCCGATGATTTCTGCGGATATTATCTCGGATTGTATCGTAAAAACAAAGCAATACGGAAACGCGATCACGGTGATTCCCTGTGCGGAGGCTATGATCGAGACAGATGACGGGATCGTTTCCACGGGGACTTTTCCGAGGGAGCATTTAAAAAGGACCCAGACGCCCCAGGGATTTCATCTGGGTGAACTCTGCGATCTTCACCGGCAGGCGCTTGAAGCGGGGATCACGAATTCGGTGGCGTCCTGCACGCTGATGATTGAAATGGGAAGAGAGGTGTATTTTTCTTCCGGTTCGGAAAAGAATATCAAACTTACGACGGTGGATGATATTGATATTTTTAAGGCCCTTCTGGCGGCCAGGCGGTCGGAATGGCTTAAGTAGGGAGAGGTGGAACAACATGGAGCTTTACGATAGCGGCCTCTGGATGGAGGATATAGGGGCGGCGGCGAAAAATGTGCCGGAGTTCGGAAAACTGGCCGGAAAGACGGTTTTCATCAGCGGAGCCGCCGGCCTGATTGCGTCGGCCTGCGTCGATATGCTGATTTTTTACAATCTGTCCCATTCGGAGAAAATCAATATCTGCGCTGCGGGACGATCGGAGGAGAAGCTGAAAAAACGCTTCGGAGTCTATGCCGGGCGGGAGTGGTTTCATATTTTTCAATATGACGCCCTGAAGGAAATCAGCGCTTTTCCGTCTTCCTGCGATTATGTGATCCATGCGGCCGGAAACGCGTACCCGGAGAAGATCATGAAGGAGCCTGTAGAGACGATGCTGGCCAATTTTAACGGGATCGGGCGTCTTATGGAACGCGCGGAGACTGCGGGCATGCGGCGCCTGCTGTTTGTCAGCTCCAGTGAAATATATGGCCGAAAGGATGGGACGGAACCTTATCGCGAAGATGAATACGGTTATATCGATCATTTAAACCCCAGAAATTCCTATTCGCTCGCTAAGAAGGCGGCGGAAACGCTTTGCGCCGCGTACGCTTCCGAGTACGGCGTCTCTTTTGTGATTGCAAGGCCCGGCCATATTTACGGGCCGACGGCCTCGGAAAGCGATAACCGCGTTTCGTCCGCTTTTGCCTTCAGGGCGGCCGGAGGAGAGAACCTTGTCCTGAAAAGCAGCGGCAGCCAGCTTCGGAGTTATTGCTACGCCCCGGATGCGGCTTCCGCTATCCTTACTCTGCTCCTTTGCGGGGAAAACGGGCGCGCATACAATGTCGGCAATCCGAAGAGCGTTCTCTCTATTCGCCAGATGGCGGAAATCATGGCCCGCTCAGCCGGCGTCAGCCTTCTTTGGGAGGAGGCAGGCGACGCGGAGAAGAGGGGCTTCAATCCCATGCCTAATTCTTCGCTGGATTGCGCTTTACTTGTGAAACTGGGCTGGAAGGAAGCTTTTGACGCGGAGACGGGGCTTGATCATACGATCAGGATCATAAAAAGCGGGCAGGCTGCGGCTGCCGCCGCTCTGCAGGATCCTATACGGCGCTCAGGGAAGTGAGATGACAGATTGCCTGGATGTCTGAAATGATGTATAATAGCGAAAACGTTTGATGGAGTCAGTGATGAAGTATAGCGCAAAGGATCTTATTGTACTGGACGAGAAAAATTTAAGACAGTATCAGCTTGCTGTACTCGATGCGGCGGAGGAGATCATTGCTTTTTTTGATCATGAGAAAATCCGTTATTCGCTGAGCGGCGGAAGCATTTTGGGTGCGGTTCGTCATCAGGGGTTTATTCCCTGGGATGATGATATCGACATTAATATACCGCGCGCGGATTACAACAGAATGCTTCGAATCTTTGACCGGAAAATGGGAGATCGATATTTTCTTCAGACCCCGAAAAAATGTCCGGAGCTCGGTCTTATGGTAACGCAGATCCGAAAAAAAGGAACGGTGGCAAGAAGAAAATATGATTGGAATACATCCGCGGAGAAGTGCGGGATCTCCCTTGACATCTATATTCTTGAAAATGTATTTGACAATCCTGTACTCCGATTTATCCAGAAGAATATAGCCATGGGATTCAGCTTCGCGGTAGCGGCCGTTCGATTTTACAATAACCGGGAACTGCCTCCTGAGATCGAGGCTGCCGAGGGGCGGGCTTATCAGTTCAAAAGATTCAAACTGTTTGCGGGAAGACTGCTTCGGATCATTCCGCTTGGGAATTGGATCGCGTGGTGCGATTTCTGGAATTCAGCGTGTAAGGATCCGGGGACAAAGCGCGTGGCAATTCCTACCGGCCGGAAGCATTTTTCCAAAGAAATATACAGGAGGAAAGATATGTGCCGCTTCAGGAAGGCGATGTTTGAAGGGAAGAGTTTCAATATACCTGCCGCGTCTGAAAAGTATCTTGCCTGTTTTTACGGTGATTATATGACCTTGCCGCCGCTGGACAAGCGCGAGAAGCATGTTTTTCTGGAGCTCTCCTATTGAACTGAAGCAGAAAGGGAAAATGTGAACAAAGAGAAAACAGTTCTCGTCATGATGACGACCTATAACGGCGAACGCTTTCTGAGGGAACAGCTTGACAGCATACGGAAGCAGTCCTATCAGGATTTCAGACTTGTCATTCAGGATGACGGCTCGACGGATGGGACGGAAGCGATTCTCAGGGAATATGAGGAAAAAGACGACCGGATCGAAGTCAGGAAAAATGAAGGGCCTCACGGAGCCTATTGCAATTTTCATTCGTTAATTAACGCAGTGCGCGCTGAAGAAGCATGCAGCTACTATATGTTTTCGGATCAGGACGATATATGGCTGCCGGATAAGATGAGCTTCTACGTGAAGCTGGCGGAAGCCTGCGATCCGGCGAAACCGCTGCTTTTTTATTCCGATATGTGGATCATTGACGGGAAAGGCAGGAGAAACGGCAAAAGCCTGGATGGCCTTTTGGGAATCCGCTACCGAAACCGCTGGAGTTTATTTTTCCAGATGAATGCATTCGGATGCTGCTCATTTTTCAACCGGGAGCTGTTGAGGATCGTTCCGGGGCTGGATCCGAAAGATCCGCTGACTGCGAAAATCGCGCATGACGCTTATTTCGCAAAGTTTGCCGCGATGCTGGGGACAATCAGATACTGTCCGCAGAAAACGACCTGTTACAGAAGATACGGGGAGAATGTGACGGCCGGGCAGACCTACACGATAGATTTCCGAAAAATCATGTCAAGACTGTTCGGCTTTGAGCGCCTGGCACGCGATCACGCTCCGACCTATACCCAGAGTCTTCTGGCCATTAAAAAACTTGAGCCGTTTCTTTCGGAGGGAGACAGGATTGCTGTCAAACAGATTCAAAAAGCTGTCGAAAGAGGAGGTTTTTACGCCCTTTTTATCTATCTCAAGTATAAGATAGGAGTCGGAAAACGGATGAGGACATTCAGCCGGGCGCTCATACTGCTGTCCGGACGCTATAAGAAATATCTTGACGGAGGGCTGCTTCGTGAAAAATGAAAACAACCAGGTAAGGGTCCTTGCTTTTTATCTGCCCCAATATCATTCGTTTCCTGAGAATGACGCCTGGTGGGGGAAGGGCTTCACCGAGTGGACAAATGTCAGAAAAGCAGAACCCCTGTATCGGGGCCATTATCAGCCGCAGGTTCCCCTCGGAGATGATTATTATGACCTGACCGATTATTCGAACATGGAAAAACAGATGGCACAGGCCGGAAAAAGCGGAATTTTCGGGTTTTGCTATTATCATTACTGGTTTAACGGCAAGCTTCTGATGGAAAAGCCTTTGGAAAATATGCGCGATCACGATGGAGAGAAGCTGCCTTATTGTCTGTGTTGGGCCAATGAACCCTGGACCCGCGCCTGGGACGGGAAGGATAAAGAGGTTCTCATGCCGCAGGTTTACGGAGACGAGGAGGAGTGGGAGCAGCATTTTCAGTATCTTCTCACCTTTTTCCGGGACAGCTTCTATCTGAAGGAGAACAATGCCCCGGTTCTTGTCCTTTACCGCTCAAACAGTATCAAAAATTGTGATAAAATGGCCGCTTATTGGGACAAGCGGGCCCGTGAAGAAAATTTTTCCGGAATCTATCTTGTCGAGGAAGTGAATTCCTTTCAGAATGTGCCGGTTCTTCAGGAGTCGAAAGCCTATCTTGAATACGAACCGCTGTTTACGGTTAATCATCGGCGGAGCTTTACCGAAAAGGCCGGCGACAAGATAAGGACTTTGGCGTTCAATCTCCTGACCGGAAACAGGTGCGTTCATGTGTATGATTACCGGATGGTCTGGAGGAATATTCTTCGGCGGAATGAAGCGCCGATGAGGAACAAGGAACGCTTTCCGGGAGCGTTTGTACGCTGGGATAACACGCCTCGAAGAGGGAAAGATTCCATATTCTATGCCTGCGCGTCGCCGAAGGCTTTTGGCCGTTTTATGAAAAAGCATTTGAAGCGGGCAGAAAAGAATCAGAGCCGCTATCTCTTCGTCAACGCATGGAACGAATGGGGAGAAGGCGCATATATGGAACCTGATACGAGATACGGCTTCGCATTTTTAAATGCGCTCCGAAGGGCGAAAGAGGATGTCGGAAAAAGTAAGTGTTAAAGTAAACAGAAAGCTGCGTCAGCTTCTGGGACGGCTGCGCTATGGGAGACGGGCGGCCGGAAAGAATGAGAAGTATACGCTGTCTGTCGTTGTGATCGTCAAAAATGAGGGCGCTTATCTTCGCGAATGGCTCCTCTATCACAAGCTTGCAGGCGTATCCCATATCTATCTCTACGACAACGGGAGCACGGATGACAGCGCTGCAATCGCGAAGTCGTTTGCGGCGGAGGGTTTTGTGACCTATACCTTCATGCCCGGCCGCTGCCGGCAGATGCCGTCCTATAACGATGCTTTGAAGCGTTTTGGAAACGAAAGCCGTTATATGGCTTTTATTGACGCGGATGAGTTTCTCTTTTCTCCGGGAAATGAAGAGCCTCTTGCCGCAACGGTTGATCTTCTGTTTAAAAAATATCCCAAAGCATCAGGTCTGGCCGTCAACTGGGCCATGTTCGGATCCTCGGGATTCGAGAAGAAGCCGGAGAGCGGGGGCGTGCTCGCGAATTTCATTTACAGGGCGGAAATCGGGAAACCGGGAACTGACTGCATAAAGACGATCGTCAAACCGGAAACGGTCGTTTCCTATGATCATCCGCATTATCCGGTTTACATGCTGGGGGCCTGTTCCGTGGATGAATCCGGAAAGAAGGTTGCGGGCTGGAGCAATCCGGGAATTGAACCCTTGAAGCTCAGGGTAAACCATTATTTTACCAAATCAAGAGAGGAATGGACGCTTAGACGAAGCGCAGGCATGGCCGACAAGGAGGACCCGAATGTCCGGCGGACAATTGAAGAATTTGTGAGGCATGACAATAACGATATTTTCGACGACTCCATGAGGCGTTATTCGGAACGTATCGGGCAGGTGATGAGAAGAGATAAGGAGCGCTAATGAAAAATGACAGTGGAAGGATCGGATGGAACAGACTGGCAGTCTTCATAAAGGAGACCTTATTTTACTGGCGTTTTATTCTGCTTGTGTGTGTTTGCTGCGCGCTTCTGGCCGGCGGGCTGCAGACAGCGCGCTTTCTGCTGGACAGGAAGTCAGGCGAACCTTCTGAAGTTCAGCTGTCGGATGAGGAGGAGCTTGAGAGGAGAGTGTATGAGATCGGTGCTGAAGCTGTCCGCCTGAAGCTGGCGAGCCGGCAGGAATACCTGACCAACAGCATTCTCGTCCATCTTGATCCTTGTCATACGGTTTTAGCCAACGCCAGTATAATGATCTCTTCAGGGCAGGACGGCGGTGAGCTGGCGGACGCTGTCATGAACAGCATTCTTTTTTACGGTATAAGACAAATCGATTGGACGGAACTTGCGGAGGAGGAAGAAACAGAGGCGTGTTATCTTGACGAACTGGTTTCCGTATCGGGGAACAGCGAGGATAATATCGTCAATATAACAGTGAGACACTTCGATGAGGAAAAAGCCGAAAAGATCCTGGATTATATTCTTCAGAAAATGGAAATACGGGATAAGGAACTGCAGGAGGAGATCGGCGGACATGACTATAGGCTCCTTAATAAGCACATCGGTATTTATATCGACACGTCCTATGAGGACTGGACGGAAAACAGAGTTAACACGATCTATACCCTGCAGAGCGCTCTCTCGAATTTCAGTGAAAAAGCAAATAAGTACTCTCCGGATGCTTCAGGCGTTTCAAAGAAATCAATTCTGAAAATGGCGCTGTATGGAGCTGTTGGCGGCGGTCTGGCGGCTCTGGTCATCCTTTTCCTTATGCTGCTTGAAAAAAATCTTCTGCTCAGCCCGGATGAATTGAAGGATTCCTACGGCATTCCTCTTCTGGCGGTTTTTCCGCAGAGGAGAAAACGGCATAAAACCTTTGTCTTTATAGACCGGATGATCGAGAAGATCGGCTGCTATCCGACGGAGAAGCTGACGGATGGCGAACGCTACTTACTCATTGCAGAGAAAATAAGGCAGCTGACAGGTCCCGGTGCGGGAAAACGTCTGGCGCTTGCGGGCGATGTTCCGGAAGAGCTTCTGAAGAAAACAGCGGAGTCTCTTGCGCTGGAAATGAAGGACGCGGAAATTATTCCTGCTGCAAACTTGACGACTGATCCGGCGGCAGTTCGGGCGGTCGGAACGAGCGAAGCCGTAATCCTGCTCGCCGGCCGGGAAAAAACCCGCATGTCTGAGATGGACAGAACTGTCTGCGCGGTTCGGGAGCTTGACAGAAAAATTCTTGGGGGGATCGTGGTTTGTTGATTCAGAACAGGAAAACCTATCTGGAAAGCATCCTTGAGGATCTTGCCGGAACATTGCTGGCGGTGTGGTTCTGGGGAAGAATCACCACGGAGCTCACGACGCTGAGTGAATCACTGCGCCTTATTGCGGTCTTAATTTTTCATTTCAGCCGTATCTGCGGGCTGCTGGCATTTTCTTTTATGCTTGTCCCAGCCTTCCGAAACGGGACTTTTCTTTTGAAAAGAACATGGATCGTCTTGGGAATCGCCATACTGTCTTCTCTCGGAGGAGCCCAGTCCTGGCTCCTGGAGCTGGCGCTTCTGCTGATTGGGCTGAGAGATTTCAATTTGGACAGGATCATGAAGAAGCTTTTTGCGTCACTGCTTCTGGGGACAGTTTTTATCCTGTTCCTTGCGGCGGCCGGCCTGATTTCCGCGAACGCTATCGAACGAAATGATGGGAGGATTCGCCAGGCTTTTGGATTTTACCATCCCAATGTGCTGGGGATTCGTTTTTTTCAGATCTGCTCCATGAACCTTTTTCTCCGCGAGGGGAAGAGAATTCGTTTCGCAGATGTTTTTATCTGCTTTTTTCTCGGAGTCTTCGTGATGGTCGCTGCCCATTCCAGAACGTCATCTCTCTTCATGATCGGACTTGGCGTCCTGGCGGTCGGCGTCCTGGCAGCCGGGGCGGAACAGAAAAGAAGCGGAGGCACGAGAGTGCTGGAGAGACTGCTGAAGCTTTGTCCGGCAGGAGCCGTCTTAATCCCGGCGGCTTCTGTCGCTGGCTTTCTATGGCTTTGGAGACATACAGACAGCAGCCTGTATGAAGAAACGATATGGTCCCGCATCAGCCAAACGGCTGCCTATTATGAGGCGTACGGCCTTTCATTTTTCGGGAGGGAGCTGTATTACCGGAAAGGGGCTCTCCGGTCGGGAGTGGAGAGATTATATACGCTTGACAACGGTTACATGTATCTTCTGCTTGGCTTCGGGGTCCTGGCCTTTGCTTTATTATTGTCCGGCCAGGCGCTTCTTTTGTTGAAAACAACTCTTGAGAAGCGATGGATGCTCCTTGTCATCCTTGTTCTTCACATGGCGTATCTCGTGATGGAGACGACGCCTCTTAAGGCGGACTGCAATTTCTTTCTTCTGCTCCTTGCAGATGTTCTCTGGATGCGGAAGGAAGAAGAGACGGAGGCGAAACTTGAATATATTGCTGATCGGACATGAAAGGGGTTTGAACGGAGCCAGCATGTCGCTGCTCAATATAATCGGTGAACTGGAAAAGGATGAAGAAAACCGTATCTGCGTCCTTACCGGTTTTTCGGACGGTCCGTTCAGAGAAGCTCTGAGAGAGCACCGGGCGGAGGTTCTTGTTGTTCCGATGAGGAGCTGGTATGAACGCAGCAAAGGTCCGCTTTACCGGATACGCAAATTCTGCGGTTATCTGGTAAAAGGAACGCGGATGAACGAGCGGGCGGCCGCCGCTGCTGCGGAGTTTTCGCTGTCGCGCCATATAGATGTGATCCATTCCAATTCGAGCGTAACGGCGCTCGGCGTTCTTCTGAGCAGGAGGACCGGCATCCCCCACGTGCAGCATATCCGGGAGTTTCGGGATCTGGATTTTAACTTCTGCCCCGTGCTTCCGGAAAGATGGCTGGCTTTTTTGCGGAACAGGTATACGAAAGCTTACCTGTGCGTATCGCAGGCGGTGGCCGATCACAACCGGTATCTTGACGCGGATAAGAAACATGTGGTTTATAACGGGATAGACCGCAAGAATCGGATCGACCGGCCGGAGAGACAGGAGGGCCTGCCGGTGCAGTTTGTGATTGCCGGCCGCATCAGTCCGGAAAAAGGACAGGACGACGCGGTAAAGGCAGCGGAGATCCTGCTGGAGAGCGGGATTCGCGGATTTCATCTGTCTGTTGTCGGGAGCGGAACGTTATCCGCTCCGATCCCGGAATGCGCGCGGGACTATATTACGCTTTCAGGCTTTATCAGCGATATGCCCGCTGTGAGACGGAAAATGGATGTTGAGCTTGTCTGCTCCCGGGCGGAGGCCTTCGGCCGGGTTACAGCTGAAGCCATGATGGGCGCCATGCCGGTTATCGGCTCTGATGGCGGCGGGACGCCGGAACTCATAGAGGAAGGCGGAACCGGCTTCCTCTATCCCTATGGGAACGCGGAAGCGCTTGCGGAAAAGATGGCTTTTTTTATCAGGCATCCGGAGAAGATAAGGGAGATGGGAAAAAGAGCGCAGGCTTACGCCATGGAGCATTTTACGATTGAAAGGTGCGTGGACGAGATCGCGGAGATATACAGGGAGGCAGTTAAAAACAGTGAACGAAATTACTGAAAAACTGAAAAGAAAAGGAAGATATTTCTTTTATCGAAAAAGGAATAAGAACAGAGATTTTACGCTGCTCTCACAAAACTGTCTGGGGGGAGTCATCTACTCCATTCTTGATCTTCCTTTTGCTTCGCCGACCATCAATCTTTTCATCGAGGACGAAAATTTTGTGAAGCTGGCGGAGAATCCGGTTCGTTATCTGAATATTCCGGCGGAGCCGGGTGAAGAGCGCAGTGCGGGTTCGGATAATTCCGCGATTTCCTATCCGACAATAAGGGTGGACGATATTGAGATCTGCTGCCTGCACTATAAAAATTGCAGCGAAGCGGTGGAAGCCTGGGAAAGGCGCAGGAGGCGGGTTAACTTCTCAAATATGTATGTTCTTGGAAACTCCTGGAATCTTCACGAAAATGAAGAGTATATAAGGCGGGTTGCATCCTGTCCCTGCCCTGCGGCAGTGCTGACATTAAGGGAAATGAATATTCCGGGCTGCATAAAACTTCCCGGAGACTTCTGGAAGCCCGATGAAAGAGGGATTGTCCGGCCGAATGTTACAGATGAAAAGCCGGGAAGCCATAAACATTACTTTGAGGATTTTTTTGATTTTGTGTCCTGGCTGAACGGAGGAAAACCAAACAAATGACAGATGGAAAAAAGCATGTTTTTATTATCGGCTGCAAGGGGATCCCGGCTTCATACGGGGGATTTGAAACCTTCGTTGATAAGCTTACGGCGCTGAATAGTAACAGAGATATCGTTTACCATGTCGCCTGTATGTCAGACCGGGAGGAGAGATTCGTCTGCAACGGAGCAGACTGCTTCAGGGTAAAAGTACCGGACATCGGGGCCGCGAAGGCGGTTTATTATGATCTGGCTGCCCTTTCCGCATCCTTAAAATATGTGAGGCAGCATCCGGAGATCAGCCGCCCGATTTTTTATATTCTCGCATGTCGGATCGGCCCTTTCATTTCCGGCCTGAAAAAGAAAATCAGAGCTGTCGGAGGGCTGCTTTTTGTCAACCCGGATGGCAACGAGTGGAGGCGTTCCAAATGGTCTTATCCGGTCAGGAAATATTGGAAGCTTTCCGAGAGCCTGATAGTAAAATACGCCGATCTTCTTATCTGCGACAGCGTCTCTATTCGGCGTTATATCAAAAAAGAATACAGAAAGCACAAGCCCAAGACGGTTTTTATTTCATACGGTACGGTGAACAGAAAATCTGCCCTTGCGGATCAGGATCCTCTGTTTGAGAACTGGCTCAGAGAGAGGGGGCTTGCTGCAGGTAACTATTACCTGATTGTAGGGCGCTTTGTTCCGGAAAACAATTATGAGACGATGCTGCGGGAGTTTATGGCTTCCGGGACGACAAGAAAGCTCGCGATTATCACTACAGAGAACGAAAAGCTGAAGAAACAGCTGGAAAGAAAGCTGCATTATGGGGCGGATTCCCGCATCGTCTTTGCAGGTACCGTATATGATACGGAACTGCTTATGAAAATCAGAGAAAAAGCTTTTGCCTATATTCATGGTCATGAGGTCGGAGGAACGAATCCTAGTCTTCTTGAGGCGCTCGGCAGTACGCGGCTGAATCTTTTGTATGATGTGGGCTTTAACCGTGAAGTTGGGGAGGACGCCGCCCTTTACTGGACGAAAACGCCGGGTTCTTTATCCTCGCTGATAGCTTATGCCGAGAAGCTCCCGGAAAATGAGGCTGACGCTTATGGAAAAGCCGCCCTGGAGCGGGTGCGCAGTGCCTACAGCTGGGAGCTGATTCTGGGGCGCTATGAAGAGCTGTTTCTAAATAAAAGGCGCGGGGAGAATAAATAAAATGCGGAATCGATTGATAAGGCTGGCGGTTTTATGCTCTGCTGCGTTATGTCTTATCGGCTGCGGCCTGCGGGACGCAGCCGAAGAAAAGCTTGGCGGGAGCCTCCTTCTGGAAAAGAGGGCTTCGGGATACTATTCGATTTTCGCGCCGCAAAACGCCGTTTCTTTCGAGATTCCGGAAGAGCTTCCCGGGACATTTTCGAAGAACCTGATTTTGTCTCCAAAGCAATACCTTTCTCATGACGGCTTTCTTTCAAGCGTCAGGGCGGATGGAACGATCGTTGTGAGCGGAGTCAATGAGGAGAAGGACGTCCATCTGCTTGCCGCAGACAGCCTGCTTCTCCCGGCCGGACATTATGTCCTTACGAACGGCGGAAGCAGTCTGAACGGCAAAGGTTATATCCTTCGCGTGGTGGGAGACGACCAGCTGATGGCGTCTCTTCCCGATCGCTCCTCATTTACGCTTGAAAAGGAAACGGAACTGTCTGTCTTTATCCTTGTGAAGAAGGGGGAGCTTCTGGTAGATGAGCCTGTCCGTCCGGAGATTTGTCTCAGCGAAAATGAGGACGTCAGTTATGATATGCGGCCGGCCGCAAAAAGCGGCATAGCGGAAGGAGAGAGACGGGCGCTGCTCTTTAAAGCCAAAAAGGAAGAACTTTTTAAGCTGGATAATAAAGAACGGATCCTGTTCGAAAGAAATCTGGATTTCATGTATAAAGACCGCTTTCTGTGGGTTTCCATCCTGTTCGAGGATGGGACAGGAATTCAGATCCCGGAAGGAGATCCAAAGAGAGCAATCTATGGCCCTATGGATATTTTTGGGCAGGTTTTCAAATAAAGGCTTGCAAAATATTTAAAAGAATGATATCTTTTATGGGTGTGATAAATGAAGAACAGGCGGGATGCCCGGCTGCATTATAATTAGGAGAGTGATTTATCATGAAGGGTATTATTCTTGCCGGCGGATCCGGCACAAGGCTGTATCCGCTTACGATGGTGACTTCCAAACAACTTCTGCCGATTTACGATAAACCTATGATTTATTATCCGCTTTCTGTTCTCATGAATGCAGGGATACGGGATATATTGATCATTTCGACGCCTCAGGATACGCCGCGTTTCGAAGAGCTTCTAAAAGATGGAAGCCAGTTCGGCATTCATCTGTCCTACGCGGTTCAGCCTTCACCGGATGGACTGGCCCAGGCTTTTATAATCGGAGCTGATTTTATAGGCGAAGACACGGTTGCGATGATTCTGGGTGATAATATTTTTTCCGGACACGGCCTGAAGAAGCGTCTGGCGGCAGCGGTTGATAATGCGGAAAAAGGTCTGGGGGCTACTGTATTCGGTTACTATGTTGACGATCCTGAAAGGTTTGGAATCGTGGAATTTGACGCCGGCGGGCGTGCGATATCCATTGAGGAAAAGCCGAAGCAGCCGAAGAGCAATTACTGTGTGACGGGCTTGTATTTTTATGACAATGCAGTCGTCCGCTACGCCCGGAATCTTGCGCCTTCGCCCCGCGGCGAGCTTGAGATAACGGACCTGAACCGCATTTACCTGGAAGAGGGCAAGCTGAATGTCGAGCTTTTGGGCCAGGGTTTTACCTGGCTTGATACCGGCACCCATGAGAGTCTTGTGGACGCTACGAACTTCGTTAAAACGATGGAACAGCATCAGCACCGCAAGATTGCCTGTCTTGAAGAAATTGCCTACCTGAACGGCTGGATCAGCCGGGAAGATGTCTTAGAAGAATACGAAGTGATGAAGAAAAACCAGTACGGGCAGTACCTGATGGATGTACTCGACGGAAAATATTTGGAAGGACTTCGCTGAAATGGCTTGATAATTGTTTGATTTGTGCTATAATATTCGAAACAGAAGTTGATGACAGCTTATCAGGCAGCTCCGTGCAGGAGTCGGAAAGGGATGCAGGGTATTTCGAAATTTGAACATGCGCAGAGGCCTTAGAGGAGAATCTTCGTGGAAATTTGGAGTTGCTGCTCTGGGAATTGGAATCGCGGCAATGCTTCTTTTTCTCTTCATGCCGGAGAACATATTTGAGACAACGGAAAAGAACGCTGAAAGCCGTTCGGAAAGTGTCAGCCCATCGGCTGATAAGTGGTCAGAGGGTTCTGTATCCTATAAGGGAGCTGAGTACGTCTATAACACAGGGATTAAGACTTACCTCTTTATGGGTGTGGACAGGCCGGGAATCGTCAGCAGGGCTGAAGATGGGATCAGCGGCGGACAGTCCGACGTTATGTTTCTCCTTCTTGTAGACAAGTCGAACGAAAAGCTGAAGGTTATCGCGATCAACAGAAACACCATGTGTCTGGTCGATGTCTATGATGAAGAGGACAATTATCAGGGGCAGAACATGTTTCAGCTTTGTCTCCAGCATGCATACGGCGACGGTATGGGAATCAGCTGCCGGAGAACCGTCGAGGCGGTTGAAAGGCTTTTCTACAATATTCCGATCAGCGGCTATATCGCCCTTAATATGGATGGCATGAAGCTTTTGAACAGAAGCGTCGGGGGCGTCACGATTCAAGTTGAAGAGGATTACACAACCCGTGACGGGATGTATTCTTTTCAGGCCGGTGAGACCAGAACGCTCACGGATGATGAAGCTTATGCGTATATTCGATCGAGAGACATTAATGAATTTGCCAGCGCCGACGCAAGACTGGCCAGGCAGATTAATTATATGAATGCTTTCATTGAACAGATGAAGGCTCAGATGGCGGCTGGTCCCGGAAAGGCGGCTTCTGTCTACAAATCAATAGAGGATTATACGGTGGCAAGTATAGACGCCGTAAATCTTCTGGAAAAGATTGCCGATTACAGCTTCGAAGAGGCGGATATGCTGAGCATTCCGGGAAAGACGAAAATGGGTTCGCAATTCGAAGAATATCACATCGATGAAGGAGCGTTTTACGATCTTGTTATGGATGTCTTTTATGTTGAATCCGGCAATTGAACAGGGTTACAACGGCGAGAGCCTTTGTAATAAATAATCACATGTAATTTTTTAGGAAAGGAGGTACACGTACATGAAAATGAGGAAATTTATTTCTACTCTTGCTGTCGGCGCACTGCTGATCAGTTCCATGGCTATGAGCGTTTTTGCTTCCAGCCCGTCTTCGGAAACTGCAATTTCTCTCGAGGCGAAGGCTGCCCAGGCTGCTGGGAGGAGCGGCGTTTCCGGCGAGTACATCGGGCAAGATGGCAAGGTTGTCAGTCTGCAGGCAACGGTTAGTCCTGTTGACGATGCTACGGCTCAGGAGGCTTACGAGGCAGCAAAGCAGTTCGGGACTAATGCTCAAATGCTCGCTGTGTTTGATTTGAGTGTTTCGGCTAATGACAAAGCTAATTCCATGACAATCAGATTGAGGGTTGATGCGCTGCTTGCAGGCCATAAGCCGATTGTTCTTCACAAGGACAGCGACAATGTCTGGAGAAAAGTTCCGGTTAATGATTATGGCCCAGGTTCGGTTACAGCTACATTCTCAGATCTTTCTCCGGTTGCTGTTGTTGTTGAGTCGGCTAGTTCTGTAGCTACAGGTGAGACTCTTCCGGTTATGCCGGTTGTCGGTCTGATCTGCCTTGTCGGTCTTGTTTTTTGCGTTTCAAAATTTAAATTTGCTAAATAAAAGCATGTGGTTATGCTGACAGCCGGACCCGGGTCCGGCTGTTAGTTATGTTTACAGATATTTGAACCTGATTTGTGTTTTGCATGTTTCTGAAAAACTGCATGAAAGGGCTTCATTTGCTTTGAAATACTTTTTGAGAAACGACCGTTTAGATATTATAAAACGGGTGAGATTATCTTAAAGGAACGGATGGAATATGAAAAAGTCGAATAATAAGAAGCAGAGCTTATACAGGCTGCTTTTCTGGATTTTTCTTATAGTTTTTCTGATCGTCGCCGTCATGAGCGTGAATAAATTTTTAGACAGAAAAAAAGCGGAGAAAGTATACGAGGAACTTCAGCAGGCGGCGCTTGTCCCGGAGGACAGTGAGACGGCTGAAATGAGTGATCGCTCTGAAAATGAATCTGAGGAGAACGCGGAAGCTTCGGCAGCTGAAAGCAGCATGCCCGAATCCGATTTGGAAAGCCTGCCGGATGAGAGCTCTGCCGCGGAGAGCCTTCCGGTCGAAAGCAGTGCATCAGAAGAAGCAGAGGCGAGTACGGCAGCTGCAGCTGCATCAGAAAACGTCGCTATTCCTGCTAAAAACATCGATTGGACAGCTCTTCAGGCCCAGAATGCGGATGTCTACGCATGGCTCTACGTTCCCGGTACTCTGGTTGATTATCCGGTTCTTCAGCACCCGGGCGTTCTGGATTATTATCTGAACAGGAATATGGATTTGTCGGAAGGGTATCCCGGCTGTCTTTATACGGATTACATTAACACAATGGATTTTATGGATACGAATACCGTAATCTATGGACACAATATGTATGACAATCTGATGTTTACGACCCTGCATTGGTTTGAGGGAAAGGAGTTCTTTGAGGAACATCCCTATTTTTATATCTATACGCCCAATGGGAATTTTGCCTACAAGATTTTTGCGGCTTATAAGGCTTCCAACCTTCATCAGCTTTTGTCCTATTCTTATGCTTCTGATCTTGCTGTCCAGATGTATTTTGATCAGATATGGACTTACAGAGATGTTATCAATCATTTCCGTTATGATGTTGAGCTGACGCCGTCCAGCAAGATTGTAACCTTGTCAACCTGCATGGATCAGGATCATGATCACCGCTATCTTGTACAGGGGATTTTTTTGGGAAAATACTAGAAAATCCTCTTGCTTTATATGGGCTGCTAATGTATAATAATAAACACTTTGTGTTTGTGCCTTTTGAGGTTTATAATGAATAGACTGATCGACATACATTCTCATATTATTCCAGGAGTCGATGACGGAGCAAAGACGATAGATGATTCAATCGCGATTCTCAAGGCGGAAATTGAGCAGGGTGTGACGGACATTATACTTACTCCTCATTTCAGAATGGGTATGTTCGAAACACCCAGAGCTTTTGTAGAGAAGCAGTTTCGCCTTCTTTGTGATGAGTCGGAGAAACTCTTTCCGGATCTGAAGCTTTATCTTGGCTGTGAATTTCACTCTAATTCGGAACTTGCAGATATGGTCGCGATGGAATCGCGGTATCGAATGATCGGAACGGAATATGTGCTCCTTGAATTTTCCTCGCTGCATTCGAAAAATTATATCAGGGGACAGGTATATGCATTGACGGCAAGAGGCTTTTGCCCTGTCATCGCGCACTGTGAAAGATACCAGGCTTTTTTAGATGATTTTAATTTTTCCCGGGATCTGACCGGCATGGGGGCTGAGCTTCAGGTTAATGCGGACAGTGTGATCGGAAAGTGCGGATGGGGTACAAAACGATTTGTGAGAAAACTGCTGAAATCGGGAATGGCTGCTTATATCGGCAGTGATGTTCACGATGTAAGGGAAAGAGCGACGCATATTGGTGAAGCCAGGAGATATGTTGAAAAAACGGCAGGACAAGTCGCTGCGGAAAGGATTTTTGAGGAAAATCCGATTCGAATTATTAACGCTTCAAATTTAAGGAGGTTGTATTAATGGGACGCCAGAATGAAGATGAGATGGAGATTGATTTACAGGAACTGTTTTTTGTGATTATCGGCCGTTGGGGGGTAATTCTTTCGGCTATGCTTGCCCTGGGCGTTCTGGGCTTTTTCTATGGACGTTTTTTCGTAGTGCCTGAATATTCCTCTACAGCTACTCTTTTTGTCCTCAGTAAAAGCACATCTATTACTTCTATGGCTGATATACAGGTAGGAACCAATCTTACCTCCGATTATATGGAGGTGGTAAAAACGCGTCCGGTTGTTGAAAAGGTGATGGATTCGCTGAATATTGACGGCAAGTATGAAAACTTTGTACATAAGATCAGCGTGACGAATCCTTCAAATACCAGATTCCTGAAAATCACTGTCCAGGATGCTGACGCTGTATTTGCCAAGACGGTTGTCGATGAGCTGGCGGACGTCTCCGCTGCTTTCATATCCGAAAAAATGGATCAGGAAGCCCCGAATATCATCAGTTACGGTTATTCGGATGGTTCGCCGGTGACTCATGGCTCTTACTATTACTGTGCTTTAGCTGCTTTGGCTGGAATGGTGATCTCAATCGGCATCATCGTAGTATTTTATCTGCTGAATGATAAGATTATGAATCCTGAGGATATTGAGAAGAAAACAGGGCTTCATGTTCTTGCTTCTCTGCCTTTAGAAGAAGATTGATAGAAGACTTGGAGGAATGCGTTTTTTATGGAAAAGGTTTTTATTAAGTTCGATAAGGATCCCCAGTATACGATGAAGGAATCGCTCAGAACGCTCAGAACAAATATCCAGTTCTGCGGTGATGATGTAAGAACAATTCTTTTTACCAGCTGTATCCCCGATGAAGGGAAAAGCTCTGTTGTTCTCAACCTGGCCAGATCCATCAGTGAATCCGGGAAAAATGTTCTGCTCATAGATACGGACATGCGCAAATCGGTTTTGTTAAGAACGCTGCATGCCAGGGGAGAAAACAACAAGGAAATTTTTGGCCTTTCTCATTACCTGTCGGGACAGAAAAATATTGAGGAGGTCTTCTATTCGACGGATGTTCCCGGCTTCTTTGTTGTTTTTGCCGGTCCAAGCGTTCCGAATCCTACGGAAATTTTGGAAAAGAATTATATGAAGGAACTGATCGATCTCGGAAGAAGTTATTTCGATTATGTTCTGGTTGACTGCGCGCCGCTTGGCGCGGCTATTGACGCCGCTGTCGTCGCTAAGTATTGTGATGGGGCTGTTTTGGTAGTTGAGCAGGGTGTCGTCAACTTCCGTATGCTTCTCGATAGTAAAAAACAGCTTGAAGCATCCGGCATTCGAATCCTTGGATCTGTGATCAATAAGGTCAAGATGAAGAAAAGTAATTATTACTATAAGAAGTACTATGGGGGTTATGGTAATTACTACGGTGGTTCTGAGGATGACCATGACAAACACTTTTCCGGCAATAAAGACAAATAAGATTGACTTCAGCGACAGGAGGGATCGATATGTCAGAGCTGGATAGGAATATTTCGAGCGCGCTTTCCCAAAAATCGAAAACGAATAACAAAAAGCCTGTTCAGTCTGAATCACAGTTGATCAGTTCTTTAAATCAGGCTTTTCAAGATAAGAAAAAAACGGAAGCGCCCCGCATTGCTGTCTCCGGAAAAGAGATGGAGAGAGAACTGGACTATAAATTGAACCAGATGGCGGAAGCGCCTGATGAGGGAGATTTTGAAACAGACACGAAGGCTGATGCTATTGATCGAAAGACCTTCGATCGGAAATCATCGCTTGAAACTGATACGAAGGTTTCCGTTGCTGATGTCAGGCAGAATGTTTTGAAAGAGAAGAATATTCCTTCTTTCGAAAAGCAGGATACTGTCAACAGTGTTTTTATCAAAGATATGTCTTCAACTCTTTCAAACGATGATTCGTTGAAGCGTGAGAAGGCGCAAAGAGAGACGGTTCCCTATCGTCATAATCATTCCGGAGAGAATTCTTCTTATCGGGCTTCCGGAGGAGGAAATTCGGTTCTTGGTTTTATGCTGACGATATTCCTTATCGTTTCGGGCATTACAGGCAGCCTGCTGTTTTGTCTTTCTTCTGAAAAAATGATTGATCTGGCAATGAAACAGTCCGGCTGCGCTGCGTCTTTTGAAACTGATTTTTGGGATATGCTTAACGAAAGGATGGCCCGGCAGGGGAGGGTATTTGATTTTACTTCCGAGGCTGTGCCTGATGGACAAATAGTCTTTGATCTTAAGAAAGGCTTATCCGACGTTTTAAAAACCGGCAGTTATGATTTAAAGACTGTGAAAACGGAAAGTCATGTTCTCGCGTATGTTGAAGAGAATGGCGGCAGCCTGGAGGCAGACGAAGTACAGGCTGTCGGGCAGGAATTTTTATCCTTTTATCAGGAAAAAATGGATGATTTTCTTTCATTTTTTTCTATAATCGGAAATGGATTGTTCAAAAACACACTGCTTTTGATTTTTGCCTTCAGCGTTGCAATCTGTCTGATTCTTTTCTTAATTATGAGAAGGAATTCCGGATGGTCTGGACACATGATCGCCGAAAAAGTGTCTTTTGGCATTTCCGCCCTGCTATTGTCCGCCGCCTCAGCCGGTTTTTTGATTACGGGAGTCACCGGAAAGCTGGAGTTGGCTTCAAAGTCTGTTGAAATTCTCTGCAGAGGTTTTTTTACTCTTTTTCTTATGACGCTTATTGCTGTTGCGGCTGGATATTTTATCACGATGCTCAGCTTGATGATTGCAGCGGCTGGGGATCCTTCCTGAGCCGCCCGGAATGCATATGACGGTGAAAGTTCGGGAAATTATATTTTGTTCTTTAGCAAAACGGTGCGGCGCAAGCCGCGCCGTTTCTTTGCATTTTATCTGGATTGAACAATTTTTATCGTTGCGCTTATTCAATTTATGTCTTATAATATAAGAAGTTGCTAACGTTCATTCCTGAATTTCTTGATTATTCGGGAAATATTACAAGATAAAGGAGCTCTACTATGGAGAAATTTACCGGTAAGGCGGCATATCAGGGGATTGCTATCGGAAAGATAGCAGAGATGGTTAAGAATGACGGTGCTGTACGCAGGGAGCATGTCAATGATGTCGAAGCAGAAATTGCCCGTGTTGCGGCTGCTAAAGAACAGGCTATCAGTGAGCTGCAGGCTCTTTATGAGAAAGCTTTAAAAGACGTAGGTGAAACGCATGCGGAGATCTTTGGCGTCCATCAGATGATGCTTGAAGATGAAGATTTCAACGAAGCAATCGAGGAGATGATCAAGGAGCAGAAAGTTAACGCTGAGTTTGCTGTCGCGACAACCGGAGATAACTTCGCGGAAATGTTTGCAAGCATGGAAGACGAATATATGAGAGGCCGCGCGGCAGACATCAAGGATATTTCTTCCAGACTTATTAACGATCTGCAGGGAGGCGGGAGCAGCGCGAATGTGTTTACGGAGCCTGTTATCCTTGTTGCAGATGATCTTGCGCCTTCGGAGACGGTACAGCTTGACAAGGCCATGGTTCTCTCTTTCGTGACCAGAGCCGGCTCTACGAATTCTCATACGGCAATCCTGGCCCGTACCATGAATATTCCGGCCTTGGTGCAGGTTCCGATTCCGAATAATGTGAATGGAAAGGTCGCTATTGTAGACGGCATGAAGAGCTTGATTATCGTTGATCCGGACGAGGACACTCTTGCTGAATATAAAGCGCTTCAGGAGAAGGAAACGGAGAAGAAGAAACTGCTCAACGAAATGAAGGGCAAAGATACCGTGACAAAGTCCGGCCGTCATATCAAGCTGTATGGAAATATCGGGGGCGTCGGCGATGTCGCTTATGTTCTGGAAAATGACGCGGCAGGCGTAGGCCTGTTCCGCTCTGAGTTCCTTTATCTCCAGAATGATGATTATCCTTCTGAAGAGCAGCAGTTCCAGGCTTATAAGAAGGTTGCTGAGCTGATGGCCGGAAAGCAGGTCATCATCCGCACTTTGGATATCGGAGCTGACAAGCAGATTGATTATTTCAAGCTCGACAAAGAGGAAAACCCGGCTCTTGGTTTCCGAGCGGTTCGTATCTGCCTTGAAAGAGAGGAGATTTTCCGCACGCAGCTTCGCGCCCTGCTTCGCGCATCCGCCTTTGGAAATATCGCGATCATGTTCCCGATGATTGCTTCCAGGTGGGAAGTTGAGACCTGCCTTAAGACTCTCGAATCTGTCAAGCATGAGCTCATGGCCAGAGACGTCCAGTTTAAACAGGATATTTCTGTAGGTATCATGATAGAGACCCCGGCGTCCGTCCTTATTGCGGATGAGCTGGCGGAACTTGTCGATTTCTTCTCAATCGGAACGAATGACCTGACTCAGTATACGCTTGCGATTGACCGTCAGAATCAGAAGCTTGAGAGATTCTTCAACGCCCATCATCCGGCCGTCTTAAAAGCGATTCAGATGACGATCGACGCAGGCCACAGACATGGTATCTGGGTTGGAATCTGCGGCGAACTTGGAGCTGATCCGGAGCTTACAGAGACCTTTGTCAAGATGGGAATTGACGAGCTTTCTATGAGCCCGTCGTCTATTCTTCGCACCAGGAAGGCTATCCGGGATATGGATTAATTGTTTTTTCACGCCGGGGCGTCAGCCCCGGCGTTTTCTATCCGTGATCGAAAAATATAAAAAAGAGCTTGACAGAGAAGAACCTAAGCGTTATAATCTTCTACGTTGCAGGAAGCAGCAATGTTCGGGTAGCTCAGCTGGATAGAGCGTCTGGCTACGGACCAGAAGGTCGCGAGTTCGAATCTTGTCCCGAACGTTTAGGATACACCGTAAGGTGTATCTTTTTTTTGGCGTCGCTGGAGCGCGAAGGGCGGAGGTGCGTATTATCATATGGCAATGCCTGTCAGCGCGGCCGCGCCGGGCAGGCCTGCATGCCGGGGCGGCCGCTGCAATTGCAAATCCTGTCTTTTCACGAACTTCTATTTATGCTAAAATATACAAAACGAAAAGCGATGATTTTTCATCTTTAAGGAGGAAGCCTCAATGACCAAGCAGGAATTTATAGATGCGCTTTCCGCCAAGCTTTCAGAGGATCTCGATGAGACTTCTGTCTATAACGAAATGCAGTATTATGCCGGATACATAGATGCGGAGCTTGCCAGAGGTCGCAGCGAAGAGGAAATTATTGGGGAACTTGGAGATCCGATCCTGATTGCAAGGAATATCAGTGAATCGCCTCGTTCCGCACGGGACAATTATACGGAAGATCCCTACTCGGAAGGCTATTCCGAGGCAGCCTATCGTTCGGGAACTGAAAACAGGACATCGGATGACGGGGAATGGGATTATACGGAGATACCTCCGTATAAGGAGCCGGAGGAACAGAAAATGTTTGACGACGGCTTCTTCGAGCGGCAGCCCAAACAGCAGGTGGAGCGTACGGACAGTGCATTTCGGAAGCCTTCCGGAGAGTTTAACTGGGGGCTGGTTACAGGCATCCTTATTGTGCTGCTGCTGTTCCTTCTTATCATTTCGGTTGCCGCCCATCTGATCCGCGTATTTTGGCCTCTTATCGTTATGATCGCTGTCTTTACAGGGTTAAGTTCATTTTTTAAACGGAGATAAATAAGATGACAGTAGAAAACATGGAACAGCGTTATCTTATGAGAATGTCGGAGCTGTATCCGACGATCGCCAGAGCTTCCACTGAGATTATTAATCTCAGTTCTATCCTCAATCTCCCAAAAGGGACGGAGCATTTTATTACAGACATACACGGAGAGTACGAAGCTTTTTCCCATGTCCTGCGAAACGGTTCGGGAGCGGTCAGAAAAAAAATCAATGAGTTGTACGCCCGCTCCCTTCCGGAACGGGATATAAAAGATCTCGCGACGCTTATCTATTATCCGAGCGAGAAGATTGCGCTTGTGAAAAAAGAAATACAGGATCCGGATGAGCTTGACAATTGGTATAAAGTCATGCTTTACCGCCTGGTAGAGGTCTGCAAATATACCGCAAGCAAATATACAAGATCCAAGGTCCGCAAGGCCATGACGGAGGATTTTGCCTATGTAATTGATGAGTTGATTACAGAGAGGGCGGATATTGCCGATAAGGAAGCCTATTACGACGAGATCGTCAGCACGATCATCCGCATCGGACGGTCTGATCAGTTTATCAAGGCTATTGCGGAACTGATCCGGCGTCTCGTTGTCGATCACCTGCATATTCTCGGCGATATTTATGACCGGGGTTACGGTCCGGATGATATCATGGACGCGCTTATGGATTACCACAGCCTGGACATTCAGTGGGGCAACCACGATGTCGAGTGGATGGGGGCGGCGGTGGGCCAGCCGGCCCTTGTCGCCTGTGTCGTCCGTTTCTGCGTGCGTTACGGCAATCTGGGTATTCTGGAAGATGGGTACGGAATCAACCTTCTTCCACTTGCCCAGTTTGCGGAGAAGACATATGGGGACGACCCCTGCGAATGCTTTAAACTGAAAAGCAATGAGATACGCGGGGAGGAGACGGAACTGAATGTCCGTATTCACAAAGCTATATCGGTGATCCAATTTAAGCTGGAGGGACAGCTGGTTGAAAAGAGAAAAGAATTCGATATGGCGGATCGGAATCTCTTTTCAAAAGTGGATTTCGATACCTATGAGATCAGAATCGGGGATCAGAAGTATCCGATGAAGGATCATAACTTTCCGACAATCGATCCGGAAGATCCCAATCGCCTCTCTCCGGAAGAAGAGTACGTCATGGAAAGGCTTATCGGAGCGTTTACGAGCTGCAAGAGACTGCAGGAGCATATGCAGTTTCTGCTTAGAAAAGGCGAGCTGTATACGGTTTATAACGGGAACCTTATGTTCCATGGCTGTATGCCCCTGACGGAAGATGGGCATTTTAAAGAAGTCAGGGTTTATAATAAAACGCTTAAAGGCCGCGCCCTCTACGATTATCTGGACACGCTTGTACGGCGGGCCTTCTTCTCCATGAATCCCCGTCACGTAGAGGAAGGAAAAGATATTCTGTGGTGGATCTGGTGCAATAAGGATTCGCCTCTTTTCGGAAAAGATAAGATGGCCACCTTTGAGCGCTATTTTATTGATGATCCAAAGACCCACGAAGAAAAAAAGACGCCCTATTATAATCTGCTTGACGATGAGGAGGTTATAAACCGGATCCTGGCGGAGTTCGGCCTTCATGGTAACCATACGCACATCATCAACGGTCATGTCCCGGTGAAAAGAGGGCAGACTCCGACGCACTGCGGCGGAAGGGTTTTGGTCATAGACGGCGGTTTTTCGAAAGCCTATCAGGGGACGACGGGAATCGCCGGTTATACCCTGATCTATAATTCCTGGGGAATGCGCCTGGTTGCGCACAAGCCGTTTACGTCCATGGAGGATGCTGTTGAGAGCGGAACGGATATCCATTCGGACAATGTAATGGTGGAATCTTTCAGCAAGAGGCTTTGCGTCGGGGATACGGATGCCGGAAACCAGCTTCGGGAGAGTATCCGGGAATTGGAGACGCTGCTGGCAGCTTATCGGAGCGGCGATATCGTGGAACGGCAATAGGAGCGGAGAAATGTTGGATTCAAGTTCGGTTAAAACCGGTAAAATCTATTATGAGGACGCTTACCGGGTTTCATTTTCCGCAAAAGCAATTCATATTGAAGGCAGGGATGCAGTCCTTGACAAAACCGCCTTCTTTCCGGAGGAAGGGGGCCAGAGCCCGGATAGGGGATTTCTCGGCGGAATCAGAGTTCTGGACGTAAAGATTCGGGACGGTTTCATTCACCATATTCTGGAAAAGGAACCTGATTTCGCGGAAGGGGAATACGCGGAAGGGCGGATTGACTGGCGGCATCGCTTCTCCAATATGCAGCAGCATTCCGGAGAACATCTTTTTTCAGGTATCATCTGCAAACGATTCGGATATGATAATGTTGGCTTTCATCTGAGTGAAAAAGAAGTATCCGTGGATTTTAACGGGACGCTTGGCGAAGATGAACTGCTCAAGGCAGAGGCCCTTGCCAATGAGGCAATCACGGCGAATGTTCCCTCTGAGATCATTTTTCTTGAAGGGCAGGAGGCAGATCAGCTGGAGTATCGAAGCAAACTTTCGCTTAAAGGAAGCGTCCGCATCGTCCGGTTCGGAGATTATGACGCCTGCGCCTGCTGCGCTCCCCATGTCAGGAGAACAGGAGAAATCGGTCTTTTGAAAGTTCTGTCAGCGGTTTCCTGGAAGGGCGGAACCCGGGTTTTCATTTTATGCGGGAGAAGGGCCATGGAGTACTTCGATCAGGATCATGAGATCCTGACCAGGACCGCGAAGTATCTGACGACATCCCGCGAAGAGGTTTATAACAGTGTGCTGCGGGCCAGAAAGGAGAGGGACAACTTGAAGGAGGCGCTCAGAAAGAGGACGTTGGAGCTTATGTTCCTGAAGGCGGAGGCGGTCCCGGAAGGCAGCGGCAATGTCATCCTCTTTGAGAGCGGTCTGGAAGGCGATTCCATGCGGGAGCTGACGAACGCCTTGCTTCTTCGCCGCCGCGGCTTCTGCGGCGTTTTCAGCGGGAATGACGCGGAAGGCTATAACTTTGTCATAGGGGCCCGCAATGAAGACGCCAGAAAAGCAGCAGGCGTTCTTAAAGAGCGACTGAATGCGCGGGGAGGGGGGAAACCTGAAATGGTTCAGGGCTCTGTCAGAGCGTCACAAAAAGAAATTGAAAACATTTTCAAATTATGCTTGCAAAAGTAAAAAGGATGCGCTATAATACCACATGTCGCCTGCAGAGACGGGCACAGGCTGCTGTGGCACAGTTGGTAGCGCACATCATTGGTAGTGATGAGGTCACCGGTTCGATTCCGGTCAGCAGCTCTTGGAGTATCCGGAAATCTTTGAAAGAAAGGATTTCCGGTTTTTTTATGATGTTGGTTGTCAGCGCACTTGCTCCGGGGATGCCGCGGCATGTCTTTTCTTATGTCATTATTTTTTGAGGGCCGGAAATCAGCCTGTTCTTGCATATTTTACGGAAAAGTCATTCCCTGTCTTGAAAAATCAGAGGATTCTGCTATACTGAATAGGGATAAATAAGAGTAGGTTCTGTTGTAAACTTGAGGGGTATTTTCTTGAAAACAAAATTTATACTGGTTTTTTTTGCTTTCCTGCTTTTGGCAGGGATTTTCACGGGCGGATACCATTTTTATCGTCATTACGCGCAGCAGCCGGCTTTTTTGGAGGGGACTCAGATCGACGGGGAATCGGTTGAGGGAAAAACTCCGGAAGAGCTGGCGCGGAAATATACCGGGATTCTGGATACGAGTACAAAAAAAGTGGAGATTTTGGAAGGTAAAGATCCGGTGCTTTCCGGCAGTCTCTATGAATTCGGTTATGAATGCGACGAGTTGGCCGTGAAGGCTTTTTTTGTACGGGAGAAGTACGAACAGATCCGGAATATTTTTACCATTATCAAAGCCCTGACAGCAGGAACGAACATTGAATTTAAAAAAGCGTATACCTTTAATCAGGAAAGCTTTGAGAAGATGGTTTCAAGCAGATCCTTATCAGTGGAACGGGTGGAGACGAAGGACTGGGAGCTGATCATTCCGGAAGGTTCCAGGCTGTATGAACTGATCGGCGGGACAAAGGGCAACATGATTGACGAGGAGGCTTTCCGTATTTATGTTAAGGAATCCCTGGATGACGTCATTGCGGAAGGGACGATTCCGGATCAGCTGAGTCTGACGATCCCGGAGGAGGTATATATTTCGAAGGAGCCGGTCGGGGATCCGGAAGCCCTGAAGGCGGAACGTGATTCTAAGAATCATGTGCTCCGGATGAAGTACGCGATTGAAGATTATCAGGCATCATCCATAACCTATGAGTTCGGCAGTGAAATTCAGCTTCTGGATTTTGATACTTTTGGGTCCTGGCTTTCGGTCGGCGAGGATTATCAGGTTTCTGTCGATCAGGAAGCCGCGATGGAGTATGTGATAGGGCTTAAAAGAAAATATGATACGCAGTATTACAGCCGCACGTTTAAGACCTCAAACGGACTTGAGATCGTTTTCCCGGAGGGTTTGTGCGAGTATGGATACCGGATTAATCAGCAGGCGGAATTCGAACAGCTCCTGGCGGATCTTGACGCTAAAAAAGCGGTGACCCGTGAGCCGGTCTATGTGAGGACTAATGAATACGGGAATCCTTATTTCCTGGCGCGGAACGGAAAGGACGATATCTGCGGAACCTATATTGAGGTAAATATAACAAAGCAGCATCTTTGGTTTTATAAGGACGGCCGTTTGGTCGTGGAGAGCGACGTCGTCACCGGAAGAGTTTCCAGTCAGAAGGAAACACAGACCGGAGTTTTTCCTCTTGCATTTAAACAGAGCCCGCGGGTGCTGACCGGCGAGGAGGCCGGAGGGAGCGGAACCTATTCGACGAAAGTAAATTACTGGATGGCTTTTTACGAAGGCCAGGGACTTCACGACGCGCCCTGGAGAGGCGCATTCGGAGGAAATATCTATCAGACGGGCGGATCTCACGGATGCGTCAATCTTCCGCCGGCAGTGGCTAAAACGATTTATGAAAATGTGGAAGTGGGGACCGCCATATTCCTCTATAAGGAACCGGAGCCCGCTGCTGCGGCGGGAACGGCCGGAACAGGGACGGCAGCATAAAAAACAGGAATGGCAGCCAGACGAAGGCATAAGAAAAAGGATCGCTTTGCGATCCTTTTTCTTATGCCTTCGCGCATGCCGGGCATGCGCGAAGGTGGAACATTTATTTGATCCTGTCAAGCAGCTCGGCTTTCTTCATTTCAAATTCTTCTTCTGTGATGACGCCGGTCTTTTTCAGTTCTCCCAGCTTTAAAAGCGTCTCATAGACATCTGCGGCAAGAATAGAGTTGCCTGCAAAAGGAGCAGCGGAATTATCCTGCACGGCGGGCTTTACGTAGAAAACACTCTGGATGGAGCTGTCTTCGTCGCTTAAGTGTTCGGCGATATCCTCGATTTGTTCATCTGTTTCCGCATTTTCTTCGGGGTAATAGAGGGAGTCGTCTGCCGTCAAATCATTTTCCGCATCCTGGGCTTCCTTGCTGATCAGCTCTTCGATCTCGGCCTTGGTCTTGTCGACCTCTGCGGCGGGGGCTTCGCTGATTTTTGTCTTGCCGCTGTAGCCCTGCCTGTTGGAGAAGTCTCCGCGGCGTTTTCTGGCTTTTTCCAGCTGACGTTTCTCCAGTTTCGAGTTTAGGATGTTCCGCCGGGCATCGATCAGTGAATTAATCAGGATTCGAAGCAGCAAAAGAGCGGTAAGTGCCAGAAAAGCCAGACAGACCATCTGGTAGCCGTGCTGACGCCTTCCGTTTAGAAATCCCGTCAGCGCCAGAAGAAATAAAGCTGCCACAACTACCTTCCTGAGAAAGGAAACAAACTTAAAGTTGAACAACGCTACCAAAAGAAAAATGATGAAGCAGGTAGCAGTAATGAAGAGATGTTCCGACCACATATATTTTATGTAGGAAGGAGTGCTGACTATATATCTCAGGGTTTTTTCAAAAATATCCATGGTAACCTCCTAGAAAAATATCCATTCCTTATAATACCACAAAAAAGAAGCTATTACCAGATATAATACTTTGCATCTTTGAATTGGCTATGGTATTATAGCTTAGAATCCTATCACGAAAAGGCAGTTGAGGAGGGAGAGCTATTGTTAGAGGAGCTTGATAAGAAGGAAACAGTATCCAGGAATTTTATTGAAAACTTGATAGACAGGGATCTGGAAGAGGGGAACTATGATAAAGTGATAACCCGTTTCCCGCCTGAACCCAACGGTTATCTGCATATTGGGCACGCCAAGTCGATTCTTTTGAATTACGGTCTGGCCAGGGAGTACGGCGGACAATTTAATCTTCGCTTTGACGATACCAATCCGACAAAGGAAAAAACGGAATTTGTAAAGTCGATCGAGGAGGATGTCCGCTGGCTTGGAGCAGATTTTGGGGATCATATCTATTTTGCTTCAAATTATTTTGATGTGATGTATGAGAAGGCGCTCCTGCTCATCAGAAAGGGACTAGCCTTTGTCTGCGATCTTACAGCCGACCAGATTCGGGAATACCGGGGGACGCTCAAGGAGCCCGGTAAGGACAGCCCTTATCGGACGAGATCCATTGAAGAAAATGAAAAACTGTTCAGAGAGATGAAGGAGGGGCTTTATCCTGACGGCTCAAAGGTTCTCCGCGCGAGAATAGATATGGCGGCGCCGAATATCAATATGCGGGATCCGGTTCTCTACCGTATAGCCCGGTTACCCCATCACAATACCGGAGATAAGTGGTGCATATATCCCATGTATGATTTTGCCCATCCGATCGAGGATGCTGTCGAAGGGGTGTCCCATTCGATCTGCACGCTGGAATTTGAAGACCACCGGCCGCTATATGACTGGGTCGTGGAGAATACGGAGTGGCCTCATCCGCCCAGACAGATTGAGTTTGCCAAGATGTATCTTACAAATGTCGTAACCGGTAAACGCTATATCAAGAAACTTGTTGAGAGCGGGATCGTCGATGGATGGGATGATCCGCGTCTGGTCACGATCGCGGCTTTGAGACGCAGAGGTTTTACCCCGTCCTCCATTCAGAAATTCGTTGAGCTTGCAGGCGTTTCCAAGGCGGATTCTTCTATTGATTACGCGATGCTGGAATACTGCGTTCGCGATGACCTGAAACTGAAGGCGTCCAGAATGATGGCTGTCCTTAATCCGATCAAATTGGTCATTGATAATTATCCGGAGGGACAGAGCGAACTGCTGGAAGCGGACAACAACCTTGAGAATCCGAATCTTGGAAAAAGAATGATTCCGTTTTCCAGAGAGCTGTATATAGAAAGGGACGACTTTATGGAGCAGCCGGTGCCGAAGTATAAGAGGCTTTATCCGGGAAATGAAGTTCGTCTCATGCACGCCTACTTTGTGAAGGCGACCGGATGCGAGAAAGACGCGGACGGAAACATAACGGTTGTCCACTGTGAATACGACCCGGAGACCAAAGCGGGAAGCGGCTTCAGCGGACGCAAGGTTAAGGGGACGATCCACTGGGTCTCTGCCGCGGAATCCTTCGAGGCGGAAGTAAGACTTTTCGAAAACCTTGTCGACGAGGAAAAAGGAGTTTATGACAAGGAGACAGGGGAATTGAATCTGAATCCGAATTCCCTCAAGGTCGTTAAAAACGCCCGTTTGGAGCCGGCTTTAAAAGCAGCGAAGCCATTCGATTCTTTCCAGTTTGTCCGAAGCGGGTTCTATAATGTGGATGTAAAAAATTTTGAAGAGGGAAAACCGGTATTCAACAGAATCGTGACGCTTAAGAGTTCCTTTAAGCTTCCGAAATCCTGAGGCGCTTCCGCTTCATGAGGAGGGAAAAATGACAAAAGCCTGTATGTTTGACCTGGACGGAACCATTCTTTACACGCTGGATTCGATTGCGAGGGCAGGGAACCGCATGCTCAGAGAGCTGGGCTTTCCTGCCCAGCCGCTGGAAGATTATCGGGATTACTGCGGCGATGGGGCTGATCAGCTGGTTGCCAGAGCGCTTGTGAAGGCGAAAGGCTATATACCGGAGAACGTTGAAGCCGGACAGGTGCTGTACAGAATGTTCCTGGCCGAGGATCCGCTTTTTAAGGTTGTGCCTTACAGCGGTATGAAGGACGCTTTGGACGCCCTGAAAGCTTCCGGTATAAAAATATTTGTTTTCTCCAATAAGCCGGATGATTCGGCAAAAAAGGCTGTTATCGGAGCCTATGGACCTTTATATTTTGATGAGATTCGCGGTCAGCGGAATGGTTTTCCGGCGAAACCCTCTCCGGAAGGGGCTCTGGAAATGCTGAACAAGTATCAGATAAAAGCTGAAGAATGCTTTTATATAGGGGATATGGGGATTGATATAAAGACCGGGAAAAATGCCGGAATGCCTGCGGTAGGCGTACTTTGGGGTTACCGGGACAGGGAGGAGCTGGAGACTTATGGCGCCGATTATATAATTGGCAAGCCGGAGGAGCTGCTGCCTCTTGTCGTTCCGGGGATAAGCGTATGATTGCGCGGAGGTAGGGTCATGTCATATTTTAAAAAAGAGTATCTGGAATCATTTCTGGAGAATCAGGGAAGGCTGTTTGACCGGCCGGTGGCGGATACGTTGGAAGAGGCGGATTCTTTTTTAGTGGACTGTATGGCCGAAGTAGCGGACAGTCCGGAAGAGATACGCGAATGCCTGGACGGATTCGGCATGGACTTTTCGGATCTTTCCGACCGGGAACTGCTGGAAGCGGCGGAGGTTTTTCCTCTGCCGGATGGAAAATATATGGTTGTTCAGGCTTGAAGAACGCAGCGCCGCCTTGGCGATGCGGGGCGGCGCAAAAAGATAACAGGCAGTTGTTAGCACTCGATATAAAAGAGTGCTGATTTTCTGCTTGACATATTCTTTTTTCGGGTATATGATAACACTGGTTCACAGAAGTAAAGGAGTGTTTATCATGGCAAAAAAAGGAAATTTATCTATTAACAGCGAAAATATGCTGCCGATTATCAAGAAATGGCTGTATTCAGACCACGATATTTTTGTAAGGGAACAGGTTGCGAACGCCTGCGACGCGATTACCAAGCTTAAAAAGCTGGAAGGCGTCGGTGAGTACAAGCCGGAAACTGATCCGGACTATCGGGTTGACGTGATCGTTAATCCGGATGACCACACGCTGAAGTTTATCGATAACGGCATCGGGATGACGGAAGAGGAAGTCGAGAAATACATTACGCAGATTGCCTTTTCCGGCGCTTCTGAATTCCTGAAAAAGTATGAGGGAAAGACGGACAAGGATCAGATTATCGGACATTTCGGCCTGGGCTTTTACTCCGCTTTCATGGTGGCGGATGAGGTCCATATCGATACGCTTTCCTATCTGGAAGGGGCGAAGCCGGTTCACTGGGAGAGCGACGGCGAGTCTGAGTATGAAATCGGAGAGGGAAATCGGACGAAGACAGGAACGGAGATTACGCTTTTCCTGAATGATGACTGTCTGGAATTCTGCAACGAGTATCGGATCCGCGAGATCCTGACCAAGTACTGTTCCTTTATGCCGACGCCGATCTTCCTTGCGGATGCAAGCGAAGGAGCCGCGAAGCGTGAGGCCGAAGAGGATGAGCGCAGGAATGTCCGAAACGCTAAGAATAAGGAAGACGCTGTAAAAAAAGCCTGCGAGGACGCGAAGAAAGATGCTCCGGAAGGCTGCCCGGAAGAGGAACAGAACCGTTTGGCTGACGAGGCGGCCAAAAAAGCGGAAGAGGAATTTAAGCCGGAAGTAAAACCGATTCCTGAACCGATCAACGATATTCATCCCCTCTGGACCAAGAGAGCTTCGGAGTGCAGCGATGAGGAGTATAAGAGCTTTTACCGCAATGTATTTAACGATTACAAGGAGCCGCTCTTCTATATCCATCTGAATACGGAGTATCCCTTCAATCTCCGGGGAATCCTTTATTTCCCCAAGATCAACACGGAGTACGACGCTCTTGAGTCCCAGATCAAGCTCTACAATAATCAGGTCTTTATCGCGGATAATATCAAGGAAGTCGTTCCGGAGTTCCTTATGACCATGAAGGGCGTGATCGATTGTCCGGATCTGCCGCTGAATGTTTCGAGGTCGGCTCTCCAGAATGACGGTACGGTTAAGAAGATCTGCGATTATATCTCGAAGAAAGTGGCGGACAAGCTTTCGGGGATGTGCAAGACGGATCGTGAGAATTACGAAAAGTACTGGGATGACATCTCACCCTTCATCAAATACGGCTGCATAAAGGACACAAAGTTCGCGGACAAGATGATGGATTATATGCTCTTTAAGGATATTGAAGGGAAATACCTGACGCTTAAGGAGTATGCGGAGAAAAATGCTATTTCTCTGGAAGAGGAGAAAAAAGAGGAGGGAGCTGAGGCAGCGGAAGCTGCAGAAGCTGCGGAAGAGAAAGTTGAGGAAGCCGATAAGCCGAAATCCACGGTCTTTTATGTCACGGACGAGGTTCAGCAGGCCCAGTATATCGCCATGTTCCGCAAAGAGGGGAAGGATGCGGTTATTCTGAAAGAGAATATCGACAATCCCTTTATATCCCAGCTTGAGCAGAGAAATGAAAGGCTGAAGTTTGCCCGTATTGACGCGGAGCTTGCGGAAGACTTCGTCGGCGGCGGAGAGGTTTCCGGAGAGGATGCGGAAAGGCTGACAGAGAGCTTCCGGAAGAACCTGAACAGGGAAAAGCTCACCGTGGAAGCCAAGTACATGAAGGATGACGAGATCGCGGCCATTGTCACCTTGTCGGAAGAGACCCGCCGTATGCAGGATATGATGAAGATGTACGGCATGGGGAATGATCCGTCGATGCTTGGCGGCGGAGAGACGCTGGTTTTGAATGTCAATCATCCGCTGGTTAAGTATATCCTTACGAATGGCGAGGCGGAAATGGTTCCTATCATTGAGAAACAGCTTTACGATCTCGCGATGCTTTCCCATAAGCCTCTTACCCAGGAGGAAATGACAGCTTTCGTGAAGAGATCAAACGAAATCATGTTGATGCTGGCCAGGTGAGACGGCCTTAAAACGGACATGGCGCGGCGGAAGCCGCGCCATGTCCGTTTTAAAAACTTCCGGATTGCGGGAGCGCAAAGCGCGGAGCAATCCGGCGCATCAGCTGCCGGCCTTCGGGATTAGGCTCTCTCGAAGCCGATGCCGTTCATCTCCAGAAAACGGGCCGTAAAGGAGTCCCAGGCATGATCGAGGGTCTTGTCCATGGAAAAAGTTTTAAGGGAACTGCCGGTGGTGGTGATGAGCACGCCGTTTCGGAAAGAGATATTCATATACAGCCCGTTGATATCGCCGGAGGCCATGTTCAGATCGTTTTCGGCCAGGAACGCGGGAAGGTCTTCTTCCGGATAGCGAAGCACAAACTTGAAGGATAAAGGCACCTGTTTTCCGCGGATCAGGCTGAGACAGTGTTCCCTCAGCATTCCCCAGGGGGCGTAGGAACGGCAGGCATCGGGATTTGTCCCGTTCGGATCAAGGAAGCTTCTTTGCCAGGCGCCTTCTATGGAAAAGGTGCAGAAGGTAGTTACGCTCCCTTCAGAGATCGACCAGCGGTCAAAAGCAGGTCTGGTTAAAAGAAGAGCCATGAAGCGTCGGTGTTCGGAAATGGTGAAGGCAGTCATTTTATTCTCCTTACTGTTATTGCGATAAGTATAGCATAAATGCCGGAAATCTGCGAGAAAAATGCAGGGACTTGTCGAATTTAACTTCATATGTTAGAATAATGTAAGATACGGTTGGATAATTTTCGTTTTGCTCGTTTTCCGCATTGAATCTGTGCCTTTGCAGCGGCAAAATGCAGGGCGGATCCGTGTGAATTCCCGCAGAGCGTTTATGGCAAAAGGATTTGCTGTTTGCCGCATAGTATATGGCTTCATGGAAATTCTATGAGCAGAAATACAGGAGAAGAAAATGAAATTCAGGATAGCAATGGACAGTGCAGGAGAATTTACGCAGGAACTCAGGGGAAGGGAAGAATATGTCCTTGTTCCGCTGACCCTGTCAATTGGCGGTGAAGATATTGTTGATGACGGGACTGTCAGCCAGAAGGAGCTGGTGCGGAAAATTGCGGAATCGCCCTCATGTCCCAGGACATCCTGCCCGTCGCCGGAAGCCTATCGCGCGGCTTATGACTGCGAAGCCGACCATATATACGGCATAACCATATCGTCGAATCTTTCCGGATCCTATCAAAGCGCGATAATCGGAAAGGAGATGTATCTGGAAGATCACCCGGATGCCAGGATCCATGTTTTCGACTCCTGCTCGACGTCGGTCGGGGAGACGATCCTTGTGCTTAAGATAAAGGAGCTGGAGGAACGGGGGCTCCCCTTCGAGGATATCGTACGGGAGGTGGAAGCGCTTTCGGCAGAAAAAAGTACGACGTTTGTGCTCGATAATCTGGAAACGCTGAGGAAAAACGGACGGCTGAGCCGTATGAAGGCATTGGCCGCTCAGGTTCTTAAGATCAAGCCGATCTGCGCCGGAACGAAGGAAGGCGAGATCGTTCAGATTGATCAGGCCCGGGGGATCAATAAAGCCCTGGTCAAGATGGTTCAATATGTGGTCGATCATACCATGAATTCCGAGAACAAGATCCTGGCCATCTCTTTTGTAAACTGCGCGGAGCGCGCGGTTATGGTCAGAGACGCCCTGCTTGAGCGCATGAAAGTCAGGGAAGTCCTGATGCTGGAGATGGGAGGGCTGTCCACAACCTACGCAAACGACGGCGGAATAATAGTTGTCATTTAAACGAAGGAGTGGTATACTAAGGCATATTGCCGCATAAGGGAGGTTATAGGTTTCATGAGCCGGAAAAAAGTTGAAGCATATAAAGAATACAAGAAAAATAAGGATAAAATTTTAAAAAAGGAAAAGCTGATGAAGCGGCTGGAGGCGGGTGCCGCCGCGCTGATCTTAGCTGCCTTTGTCGGCTGGTTCGGATATTCCGTATATGACTCCGTTTCCAGGGCAGCGGAAGAACGCGCTGCGGCCGGGGGCGTTGAAGTGACGACCACGGAGCTCAATCTTACGGACTTTACAGATTACTTAAACGGCCTTACGCTTTCATATTGATTGCCCTGAGAGGATAAGGCGGCCTGGCTGCCGCATCCGGAAGAATCTGAAGAGAAGAAAAGAGGATCGGGAAACCGATCCTCTTTTTAAAGCGCTTATATAACTATAATGAAATATACTATATCAGAGCTTTACTACGTTAGCGGCCTGCATTCCGCGGGCGCCCTGCTGAAGGTCGAAAGATACAGCCTGACCTTCGTCAAGAGACTTGAAGCCTTCGGCCTGGATCGCGGAAAAATGTACAAAGACATCCTTTCCGTCTTCACCGGTGATAAAGCCGTAGCCCTTCTCCGCGTTGAACCACTTAACAGTTCCCTTGTTCATGATGATCCCTCCATAAAAATGTATAAATAAATTTTGTGCTCCCTGCAAAAGGGCACCAGCAGCCGGGAACACGAAACAATCAGCTTCCAATAACCGATGAATAAACATGTCTCCGTAATCCGCTTCTCCGATTATATGCCCCAAGTCTCAAAACGTCAAGCAAAAAAGACTTTATTTAGTGGAAATATTCGTGTATAGTAGAAGAGACACCAAAAGTGATGATGAAACTGCAGGAGAAAAACTTTGATAGGAAAATTGATAGCGAAAATTAAGAAGACAGAGGCACCGATTGTTGTCGGTCTGGATCCTATGCTGGGCTTTATCCCGGAGAGAATCAGGCAGGGCGCGTTTCAGGATCTGGGAGAAACGCTGGAGGGAGCTGCGGAGGCTGTCTACCGTTTTAATGAGGAGCTGGTTGAGGCCCTGTGCGACGTTATTCCGGCCGTCAAGCCTCAGATTGCCATGTATGAGCAATTCGGCGTGCCGGGTGTCGCGGCCTTCAAACGAACCGTCGATCTTTGCCACGCCAAAGGACTTCTGGTGATCGGTGATGTCAAGAGAGGGGATATCGGCTCGACTTCAGCCGCGTATGCCGTTGGGCATCTCGGGAGGGTTGGCGTAGGCGGGAAGAGCTATGCGCCCTTTGATGAGGATTTCGCCACGGTGAATCCTTATCTGGGGAGCGACGGCGTAAAGCCCTTCGCCGAAGTCTGTAAGGAAAACAACAAGGGAATCTTCGTCCTGGTAAAAACCTCCAATCCCTCCAGCGGTGAATTCCAGGATCAGCCTGTCTCCGGAAAACCCCTTTATGAGCTCGTAGGGGAAAAGGTCAATGAATGGGCGCAGGATGCGCCGGATCCGGAAGCGGAGGGCTATTCGGAGATTGGCGCGGTGGTCGGGGCGACTTACCCTGAGATGGGAAAACGCCTCCGAAAGATCATGCCGAAATCCTATATCCTTGTTCCCGGCTACGGCGCCCAGGGCGGAAGAGGAAAGGATCTGGTACATTTTTTTAACGAAGACGGGCTTGGAGCAATCGTCAATTCCTCCAGGGGGATTATCGCGGCCTGTAAACAGGAAGCATATGCGTCCTTCGGCGAGGATCATTTCGCGGAGGCCGCAAGGGCTGCGGTCTTTGATATGAAAAAAGATATTGCGGAAGCTCTGGGCTGGTAAAGGGTGGATGATCCATGAGAAAAGAAAGAGCTGGAGTTGTCTTTCAGGAGCAGATTGCCGATCATATATACAGCCTCTCACTGAAAGCGGGATTTGCGAAGGAAGTGAAGCCGGGACAGTTTGTCCTCCTTTACAGTTCGGATAGGAGCCGTTTGCTTCCAAGGCCGATATCCATCTGCCAGGTAAGCCGGGAGACCGGAACGATCCGTCTGGTCTACCGGATCGCGGGCGAAGGCACCCGGGAATTTTCCGGTCTTCGTCCCGGGGACGGCATCGATATTCTGGGACCGGTGGGAAATGGTTTTCCCATCGCTGATTTTAAGGACAAGAAGGTTTTGCTCGTCGGGGGAGGGATCGGCATACCGCCTCTTCTCGGCGCGGCCTATGAACTCGAGCATCCGGTTTTTGCGGCGGGATACCGTTCAGAAACCTACCTGCTGGATGATCTTTCGGCCCGGGGCAGAGTTCTCGTCGCGACGGAGGACGGGAGCCTGGGAGTCAGGGGCAATGTTCTTGACGCGATCCGGCAGGAATATCAGAAGCCTTCTGAACTCCCGGACGCTTTCTTCGCCTGCGGTCCTCTGCCCATGCTGAGGGCTCTGGCGGAATTTGCGGGGGAACAGGGTCTTCCCTGTTATGTGTCGCTGGAAGAGCGGATGGCCTGCGGTATTGGAGCCTGCCTGGGCTGCATTACGAAAACGGCCGGGGTAGACGGTCACTCAAAGGTTCATAACGCGCGGATCTGCACGGACGGACCGGTATTCCGGGCGGAGGAGGTGGATTGGTCATGACAGGAAAGCCTTCTATGGAAGTTGAACTGGCAGGAGTGGTTTTGAAAAATCCGGTGATGACGGCTTCCGGGACCTTTGGGTCCGGAATGGAATATGGAGAGTTTTTCGATCTTTCGCTTTTGGGAGCGGTGGTAACCAAGGGGGTTGCAGATGTGCCCTGGCCCGGAAACCCTGTTCCGAGAGTGGCGGAGACCGCATCAGGCATGCTGAACGCGATCGGGCTTCAGAATCCGGGCATTGACGTATTTATCGACAGAGATCTTCCCTTCCTGGCCGGATATGACACGAAGGTGATCGTCAATGTATGCGGACATTCGGAGGAAGAGTACCTTCGCGTAGTGGAGCGACTGGCGGATACGGATGCGGATATGCTGGAGATCAATATCTCCTGTCCGAATGTGCGGGAGGGCGGAATTGCCTTCGGAACGGATCCGGCAGCGGTGGAAAAAATCACCAAAGCGGTCAAGCGGGCAGCCAGGCAGCCGGTGATTATGAAGCTTTCGCCCAACGTGACCGATATAAAGGTGATGGCCCGGGCGGCGGAATCCGGGGGAGCGGATGCCGTCTCGCTTATCAACACGCTCACCGGGATGAAAATTGATATTGAAAAACGTTGCTTTGCGCTTGCCAACCGTACGGGCGGATTGTCCGGGCCGGCAATCAAACCAGTCGCTCTCAGAATGGTCTATGAAGCTTCTCACGCGGTGAAGATACCGGTGATCGGGATGGGCGGGATAGCGTCAGGGGAAGACGCCGTTGAATTTCTGATGGCCGGGGCCCGGGCGGTTTCGGTGGGAACGGCAAGTTTCCGCGATCCCTTAGCCGCGCCGCGAGCCGCGCAGGGAATCGAGGATTATCTGATCCGGCATGGTCTGACAGACGTAAAGGATATTATCGGCTGCGTATAAAAGCTTTAGCGTAAATAAGGGGGAATTATGGAACAGTATAAACAGGATTTTATCGGATTTATGGTGGATTGCGGAGTTCTGACGTTTGGGGACTTCGTTACCAAAAGCGGAAGAAAGACGCCTTTCTTCGTAAACACAGGATTTTATCGGAACGGGGGCCAGCTGGTCCGGCTGGGCGGATTTTACGCCAAAGCTGTCGAACAGAACTTCGGACTTGATTTTGACGTCCTTTTCGGCCCGGCCTATAAGGGGATTCCGCTGGCTGTCGCGGCGGCGATGGAGATTTCTTCAATCTACGGGAAGGAGATCCGCTACGCCTCAAACCGCAAGGAGATCAAGGATCACGGAGATAAGGGAATCCTGCTGGGGAGCCCGATCGGAGACGGAGACCGGGTCGTTATCATTGAAGATGTGACAACGGCCGGAACCTCGATTCGGGAGACTCTCCCGATCATCCGGGCTCAGGGGGATGTGTCTGTAGAGGGGCTGGTGGTTTCTGTTGACCGGATGGAGCGCGGAAGCGGAGAGAAAAGCGCGCTGCTTGAAATTTCGGAAGACCATGGAATAAAAACCTGCGCCATCGTTACCATGCAGGAAGTGGTTGATTTTCTCTGGAATCGGGAGTATAAGGGAAGAATCGTAATCGATGACCGGCTGAAATCCGCAATTGACGCTTATTATGAACAATATGGAGCAAGGTAAGGGAGGAAAAAAGCAGCTGTTCCGGAAATGTCTGGCCGTTCTTTTTCTCTTCTATATTGTCCTGCTCATGTATCTGCTCTTTTTTGCGGAGCAGTACGGCCGCGTGCCGAACGGGGAAAGAGCTTTTCGATATAATTTGATCCCGTTTCGGGAAATCTGCCGATTTATCCGCGCGCGGAAGCTGCTGGGTATGAGAGTTGTGCTGTTGAATCTGCTCGGAAACGTTGCCGCGTTCATTCCGTTCGGCTTCTTTCTCCCGATTCTTTCAGCCGGAATGCGGAGGATGCACAGGACTGCTGTCTCCGGTTTTCTTCTCTCGCTTTTGGTGGAAACGGTGCAGCTGGTCAGCAAAACCGGCGCTTTCGATGTGGACGATATTTTCCTTAATACGTTGGGAGTGGTCATGGGCTTTACGATATTTGCGGCAGCTGGAAAAAAAGGGAGTCGGATATGGCAAATGAAAAACGATATCATTTTTTAAAGAACACGTCTCCCCGGGAGGGAAAGGTAGCTGCAGTTTTTGCAGGTGTTTCAGCTGCCTTCTTTATCCTGGCAGGACTTATTGCCTTTGTGACGGAAGCGAATGCGGCGCTCCCCGCAGGGGCTCTGGCAATACCCGGCATCTGCTTTTCGATCTACGGATTCCGGGTTGGATTTAAAGCGCTTTCGGGAAAGTCCGGCAGTTCAGCCGTCATTATTATGGGAACCATCGCTTCCGGTATTATGATGGTTGTGTGGAGCGTGCTTATCCTGGTTGGACTTCAGGGTTAACAGCGGAAGAATATATGGAGCGTTCCCCGTAAAAATGGACGCAGGAGGAGAAGACGATGGCAAAAGTTGGAATTGTAATGGGGTCGGATTCAGATATGCCGGTAATGGCGAAGGCAGCGGCTGTTCTGGATGAGCTCAACATCTCATACGAGATGAATATCATATCGGCTCATCGGGAACCGGATGAGTTTTTTCAATACGCGAAGTCTGCTGAGGAGAGAGGACTTAAGGTGATTATCGCAGGGGCGGGCATGGCGGCTCATCTGCCCGGAATGTGCGCGGCGATTTTTCCGCTCCCGGTTATAGGTGTTCCGATGCACACATCATCTCTTGGCGGGCGGGACAGTCTTTATTCAATCGTACAGATGCCCAGCGGTATTCCGGTTGCGACGGTGGCCATCGGAGGGGGGGCGAATGCCGCCCTTCTGGCAGCGAAGATCCTTGCGGTATCAGACGCCGAACTTCTGGAAAAACTGAAGAATTATTCGGAACGGCTGAAAGAGCAGGTAAAAATGAAGGACCGGAAGCTTCAGGAGTCCGGATGGAAGAATTACAGCAGATGACCCGGGAAGTATTTCATTTTCCCGATAAAAAATCTTTGTCTTAAGCGGAGAAGAATCTCCTGCCTAAGACACAGGCTCCGCGGGAAGGCGCAGGAATTTGCTGCGGAAGAAGTCAGCTGAGGCTGATCCGGCGCTTTCGTCCTGCGGGGGCGGGACAAGGATGAAAAGGCAGAAGGCCGGAAAGGATTTTTATGGACTATAAAAGTGCTGGCGTAGATATTGAGGCCGGATACAGATCGGTAGAATTGATGAAGGAACATGTCAGGGGAACCCTGAGACCTGAGGTGATGAGCGGCCTGGGCGGTTTTTCGGGAGCTTTTTCGGCGGCGGCTTTCAAGGAGATGGAGGAGCCCGTGCTCCTTTCCGGGACGGATGGCGTCGGGACAAAGCTGAAACTGGCGTTTCTGCTCGGGAAGAACGATACGGTTGGTATTGACTGCGTGGCTATGTGCGTCAATGACGTCGCCTGCGCGGGCGGCGAACCGCTCTTCTTTTTGGATTATATAGCCTGCGGAAAAAATTATCCTGAGAAAATAGCCGATATTGTGAAGGGCGTTGCGGAAGGCTGCAAGATGGCAGGCTGCGCCCTGATCGGCGGTGAAACTGCGGAGATGCCGGGCTTTTATCCGGAAGATGAATACGATCTTGCCGGATTTGCGGTCGGGGTCGCTGACCGGAAGGATATTATCTCGGGAGAGGATCTGCGGGAAGGCGACGTTCTTATCGGAATGGCTTCTTCAGGCGTTCATTCTAACGGTTTTTCTCTTGTCCGGAAGGTTTTTCCGATGACAAAGGAGGCGCTGGAAACCTGCTATGATGAATTGAACGGAAAGACGCTGGGGGAAGCCCTTCTTGCGCCCACCAAAATTTATGTGAAAGCTTTAAAAAGCATTAAAAACGCCGGGGTCCGGGTTCTCGCCTGCTCCCATATCACCGGCGGAGGCTTCTACGAGAATATTCCCAGGATGCTGAAAGATGGAACGAGGGCGGTCATAGAAAAGAATAGTTATGAGATCCCCCCGATCTTCAAGCTGCTCCAGAAGACCGGAAATATTGATGAGCACATGATGTACAATACCTATAATATGGGACTTGGAATGGTGCTGGCGGTCCGAAAGGAAGATGCGGACAAGACCTTAAAGGCGATAGAAGCTTCCGGGGAAAGAGGCTGTCTGGTCGGCAGGATCGTATCCGGCGAGAAAGGCGTGGATCTCCTATGAAGACGTTATCCATAACGGTTTTGGTATCGGGCGGAGGAACGAATCTCCAGGCCGTCATAGACGGCCTGGCCGATGGAACGATCACCAACACAAAAATAGCCGGCGTCATAAGCAACAATCCCGGCGTCTATGCTCTGGAGAGGGCCGCAAAGGCAAATATTCCTTCCTTTGTGATCTCGCCGAAAGATTATGAATTAAGAGAGGATTTTAACCTGGCGCTTAAAGAAAAAATTGATTCCCTTGGAACGGATCTGGTGGTTTTGGCGGGCTTTCTCGTCCGGATTCCGGAGATACTCATCGATGCTTATGAAAACAGGATCGTGAATATCCATCCGGCGCTGATTCCGGCCTTTTCCGGAAAGGGCTATTACGGACTTCTCGTCCATGAGGCGGCTCTTAAAAGAGGGGTTAAGCTTTCGGGGGCGACGGTTCATTTTGTCAACAAAGATCTTGACGCCGGACCGATCATTGCGCAGAAGGCCGTGGAGGTTCTGGAGGACGACAGTCCCAAGACGCTTCAGCGCAGGATTATGGAGCAGGCTGAGTGGAAGCTTCTCCCGGAGGCGATCAATCTGATCGCGAACGGAAAGATTCGGGTTGAAAACGGGAAAGTTTTTATCGAACGGTAAAGCGGACGGCATATAGACAAGGAGAATAGCTATGAAAGTATTGATTGTTGGCGGAGGCGGAAGAGAGCATGCGATTGCCTGGGCGGTTCAAAAGAATCCCCGGGTTGAGAAGCTGTACTGCGCTCCTGGAAACGCAGGAATCGCGGAGTACGCTGAATGCGTCCCGATCGGAGCCATGGAGTTTGACAAGCTGACGGAGTTCGCTGTCGAAAAAGGCATTGATTTCGCGATTGTCGGAATGGATGATCCCCTTGTGGGAGGTCTTGTCGATCTGTTTGAAGAGAAAGGAATACGCGCGTTTGGTCCCCGGAAGAACGCCGCAATCCTTGAAGGCTCCAAGGCTTTTTCAAAGGAGCTGATGGAGAAATACGGGATTCCGACGGCAGCTTATGTCACGGCGTACTCTGCTTCGGAAGCGAGAGAATTCCTTAAGAAAAGCCGCTATCCGGTCGTCCTCAAGGCGGATGGACTGGCTTTGGGAAAGGGTGTCCTGATCTGCAGCACGCCTGAGGAGGCGGAAAAAGGCGTAGTGGAAATCATGGAGGACAAAAAGTTCGGAGCCGCCGGGGATAAGATGGTCATAGAGGAGTTTATGACCGGCCGGGAAGTTTCGGTGCTTACTTTCTGCGATGGGAAGACGATTCGTCCCATGGCCTCCGCCCAGGATCATAAGAGGGCGAAAGACGGCGATGAAGGATTGAATACAGGCGGAATGGGAACCTTTTCTCCAAGTCCCTTCTATACGCCTTCGGTAGATGAATTCTGCAGAAAAAACATTTACCAGCGGACGGTCGACGCGATGGCTGCGGAAGGAAGGCCTTTTAAAGGGGTGATCTTCTTTGGCCTTATGCTTACGAAAGACGGTCCCAAGGTGTTGGAGTATAACTGCCGTTTCGGTGATCCGGAAGCCCAGGTTGTCATACCTCGAATGAAGACGGATCTCCTGACGGTTATGGAGGCCTGTACGGACGGACGCCTTGATGAGATTGAGCTGGAATTTACGGATGACGCCTGCGTCTGCGTCGTATTAGCTTCAGACGGCTATCCGGTCAGCTATAAAAAGGGATTTCCGATAGAAGGATTGGAAAATTTCAAAGGGAAGGCGGATCGTTTTGTTTTCCATGCCGGGACAAAATTTGATGAGAACGGGACGGTCGTAACCAACGGAGGCCGGGTGCTGGGCGTGACGGCAGTCGGGAAGACGCTTGTTGAGGCCCGAAGAAGCGCGTATGCGGCAGCGGAACTTATTCATTTTGATAACAAGTATATGCGGCACGACATCGGGAAGGCAATCGACGAGGCCTGACAGGCCTTCCGGCGGGGCAGTAAAAAAGGCGCGGCTGATGCCGCGCCTTTTTATAATGACATTTTCTCTGATTCTTTAGGAGCTCCCGCAAAAAATCGCATACCGGCAAAAAACTTATTGTCAGTCGGCCTCCAGGATGCGGTAGAGGAGACGATAGAAGTCAGCGGCGTCTTCCGGGGAAAGCGGAACGCAGGAGGCGATCTTGACGGGGATTTTCCGGGCTTTTTCCCGAAGCGCCCGCCCCTCCTCCGTCAGGCTGATCAGAACGATGCGTTCGTCTTCCCGGCTTCTTCTTCGTTCGATCAGCCCTCTGGCTTCGAGTTTCCGGATCAAAGGAGTCAGTGTTCCGCTGTCCAGAAAGAGCCGGCCGCCAAGCTCTCCGATGCTGATCCCGTCCTTTTCCCAGAGGACCAGAAAGACGAGATACTGCGTGTAGGTTAGTCCAAGGGGTTTTAAAAGAGGCGTATAAAGACCTGTGATTTTCCTGGCCGCAGCGTAGAGCGGGAAACAGAGCTGATTCTCAAGGAGAAGAAGGGCGTCTGCGGAGGCCTGGGTCTTATCCGGCTTTACAGAAGCTTCTCCACGCATGCGGCAACATCTTTCATGTCGGCAGTCGGCTCAAAACGGGCAGCGACGCTGCCGTCCCGGTCGACGACGAATTTTGTGAAGTTCCACTTAATTTCAGGATTGTTCTTGTAATCCTTGTCAATTTTTTTCAGCATGGTTCCCATCATGAGCGCCTTCGGGCCCCGGCCGAAACCTTCAAAACCCTTCTGGCTTTTCAGATACTTGTAAAGGGGCAGAGCGTTTTCTCCGTTTACCTCTGATTTTTTCATCTGCGGAAACTGCGTATTGTATTTCAACTGGCAGAATTCGTGGATCTCCTCATCGTTCCCCGGCGTCTGGCCCGCGAACTGGTTGCAGGGAATGTCGATGATTTCAAGACCTTTTTCGTGAAAACGTTCGTACATGTCCTCGAGATCCTTATAATGCGGAGTGAAGCCGCAGCCGGTGGCTGTGTTGACAATCAGCAATACTTTGCCCTTGAAATCCGCCAGGGAAAGATCGCCGTTTTTGGGTGTGGGTACGGAATAGTCATAAATGCTCATTTGTATTTCTCCTTTTATTGTTATTTTGGTTGTATCAAATATTATTTTATCAAATAAAAATTCTTTGTCAATAGATGTTTTATTAACTTTTATTTTTCATTTAAATATAGTATAATGGGAACAGCCGTACCGGAAGGGGGCTTTTCCTCTTAAAAAGGAACGGAAATTGGCTGCGGGCTAAAATATAAGTATGTGGAGGTAACTATGAAGTACGTATGTGATGTATGCGGTTATGAGTATGACCCGGAAGTGGGCGATCCCGATAACGGAATCGATCCGGGCACAGCCTGGGAAGATCTTCCTGAGGATTGGGTCTGCCCGCTTTGCGGAGTGGGCAAAGACGACTTTACCGCAGAAGAGTGAAAAGACTGGACAGGCCGTTTACGCGGCCTGTCCATCTTTGAACGGATATGACATATGTATGAATGATTGCCTCTGCGGCATTATTTGAAACGGCAGCATGCAGCTTAAGGAAGGGGATTATAAAATGAAAATAAAAGGCGCCGCTTTTTGCGCGCTTGTCCTGGCTTTTACGCTGATCTCCTGCGGACAGGCGCCTTCAGGCACAGCAAGCGTTAATTCGGAAGGGGAGGCAGCCGCAAGTGAAGCGTCTTCTGCGGTTTCCTACGCGGAATCAGGGATATCTGAAGAGAACGGAGACAGTGTTTCCGAAGAAGCGGGAGGAGCGGCTGCGGTTCCTCAGGTGGTTTTTGACGAGACGGAAACCGGCATGATAAGGCCGATGGACGCCATTATGCTTACGGAATACGTTACGAAGCGTTATTACGAAGCTGACGATGGGATAACCTATTGGACGATCATGTACTATTATCTTTCCGCTTACGGCTCCAACGCGTCCGGGGCCTCCTATGCGGATCTGGAGGACGGAAAATATCTGGTTCTGGGCTCCGATATTATCCGCGAGACCGGAAGAGTTATCTTCGGGGAGACGACGGCTATGCCGGAGATCCCGCCAGACATTCACAGGATCGGCCTTCATGAAGACGGCAAGTATTATGTCAAGATGGATCCGAGGCCGGAATCGCTTCCCGTCATGATCTGCGGAGTCGTCAATCCGGATGGCTCCTGCGATATCGTAGCCCAGCTTACGGATACAAACGGAAAAACGATCTGCGAGGAGAGCTTTCATCTGGTGCCCAAGACGGGTATAAACAGCCTTTTGGGTTATGAATACTATTATACAATCTATTCTGTCGGACTTGGATAAAGGGGTGGATTTGAATATATGAATCGGAGACGAACAAAAGAGGCGGAGACGGCTCTCAAAGAAGCCGGCCGCGCGGCTTTGTCCGCGCGGCAAAATGGAATCGGAACGGAACATCTCCTGATGGGTCTTTTGAAAGCGGCGAACGGAACAGCTTCGTCGCTTCTTTCGAATGCGGGTGTTTCCGAAGAACGTCTTGCGGAATTAATAGACAAGCTGGTTTCGCAGGCGGAGGGCGGAGTCGCTGTCGCGGAACGTTTCGGATATACGCCGAGGGCGGAAAAAGTGATCGAGGAGAGCGGAAATCTCGCTGAGTCCTTTGGGGCGGATAAGACGGGGACGGAACATATTCTGCTCGCCCTCTTAAAGGACACGGAATGCGTGGCGACCAGGATCCTCCACACGATGGGGATCGATATTCGACGGCTTTACAAAGATACGCTTTCAGCCATGGGAGCGGACGCAGATGAAAATGACATTTTTAAAGGCCGGCCTCCGCGAAAGGAGGAAGGGACTCCGACACTTGACGCTTACAGCCGGGATCTGACCGCTCTCGCCGCTGAAGGAAAGCTGGATCCGATCGTCGGACGTGAAAAAGAGATCGGCAGACTTCTGCAGATCCTCAGCAGGCGGACAAAGAACAATCCCTGTCTCGTAGGGGAGCCGGGCGTTGGAAAAACCGCGATCGTTGAAGGGCTTGCGCAGAGGATCCATCTGGGCCTTGTGCCGGAGAATATACGCGGCTTCAGGCTGCTTATGCTGGATATGGCAGGGATGGTTGCCGGTTCAAAGTACCGGGGAGAGTTTGAGGAGAGAATCAAGAATCTTGTCAGCGAAGCTTCGGCGGAAAATAATATTCTCCTTTTCATTGATGAACTTCATACAATCATAGGCGCGGGAGGGGCTGAGGGCGCTCTGGATGCCGCTAATATCCTGAAACCTTCTCTTGCGAGAGGCGAGATAAGGGTTGTGGGCGCTTCCTCTCTTGACGAATACCGGAAGTATATTGAAAAAGACGCCGCGCTGGAACGGCGCTTTCAGCCGGTAACGGTGGAGGAACCCAGCCTGGAGGAAACAGAGGAGATCCTGAAAAAACTTCGCCCGATCTATGAAGGGCATCATGGGGTAATTATAGAGGATTCAGCTATTCATGCGGCCGCGAAGCTTTCTGAAAGATATCTGAATGACCGGAGGCTGCCGGATAAGGCTATTGATCTTATAGATGAGGCTGCATCCAAGACGCGTCTGGGGGACTATGCCGGCGGCGGAAAATGGCTTGCGCTGGAAGAAAATATCCGCAGGCTCCGCTCTGAGAAAGAAGAGGCCCTGATCAACAGCGATATCGGGAAAGCCAGGAGTCTTCAATCCGCTCAGATGGCGGCAGAAGAAAAACTTAAGGATGAGATCGAGCAAAGCAGGAAAAACGCCGGGGAAAAGCAGAAGGTAGATGCCGATTCCGTTGCGGAAGTTGTTTCTGAGTGGACGAAAATTCCCGCCGCCAAGCTTACGGAGGAAGAATCGAAACGTTTGTCCGGGCTTAAGGAGCGTCTGCAGCAGAGGATTATCGGCCAGGACGAAGCGGTTTGCGCGGTCTCTGCCGCTATAAAGCGCGGGAGGGTAGGGCTTAAGGATCCGAGGAAACCGACGGGTTCTTTCTTATTCCTGGGGCCGACCGGAGTGGGAAAGACGGAACTGTCCAAGGCTCTTGCGGAGGCGGTATTCGGATCTGAGAAAAACCTGATCCGGGTCGATATGTCTGAGTATATGGAAAAGTACAGCGTATCCCGGATGATTGGCTCTCCGCCCGGATATGTGGGCTATGATGAAGGCGGTCAGCTGGCGGAACAGGTGCGCCGTCATCCCTACAGCGTCGTTTTGTTTGATGAGATTGAAAAAGCGCATCCGGATGTCTTCAATATTCTGCTTCAGGTGCTTGACGAAGGCCATATTACGGAAGGAAACGGACGTAAGGTGGATTTTAAAAATACCTGCATCATTATGACTTCCAACGCAGGCGCGCAGGCGATTGTCGATCCCAAAAAACTCGGGTTCGGCGCGGGAGACGATGCGAAAAAGGATTATGAGAGAATGAAAGGCTCGGTCATGAGCGAAGTGCAGCGCGTTTTCCGGCCGGAGTTTTTGAACCGAATCGACGAGATTATCGTCTTTCATATGCTGGGCAGAAAAGAAGCGGAAAAAATTGCTGATCTTTTGCTGAAGGAACTGGAAAGCAGAGCGGCAAGGGAGGCGGGGCTTTCCCTTAAGATTACCGCTTCCGTGAAGAAATATATTGCTGAAAAAGGGTTTTCTGAAAAGTACGGGGCAAGACCGTTGAAGAGAACGATTCAGGAAATAATAGAAAATCCTCTTTCCGACCTTATTCTGAACGGAAAGGTTCCGTCTGCTGCGGCGCTGACCGTTCGCATGAGGGGAGGAAAAATCGTCTTTTGCGACGGAGAAAAGGAAATTCTTTAAATAGTTGTCCGGGATCGCGGGAGAAGAGCAAGAGGCCTGCGATTGCGGCGATGCTCGGCGCCGCGTCCGGGCCTTATCGGGGCTTTGGAAGCGGCAGGCTGCGCGCATCTGGAGGAGTGCTGATGGCTGCTGCGAAAAAGAAAACAGGTTTTTTTTGTCAGAACTGTGGATTCGAATCGTCAAAGTGGATGGGACAATGTCCGGTCTGCCATGAATGGAACAGCTTTGTCGAGGAGCCGATTGAAAAAAAGATTCCGGGACTTTCGCCGAAAAGAGGAACAGCCAAAACAAAACCTGTTGCATTCAGCGATATTCCTGAGGAAGATCACGAAAGAACCGCGACCGGCATGAAAGAGTTCGACCGGGTGCTCGGGGGCGGAATCGTTAAAGGGTCCCTGGTGCTGATCGGAGGAGATCCGGGAATAGGGAAATCAACGATTCTTCTGCAGGTGACCAGGCTGCTCGCCAAACAGGGAAAAAAGATCCTTTATATCTCAGGTGAGGAAAGCCTGGGGCAGATCAAGATGAGGGCAAAGAGGATTGGGGATATAAACGATCATGTCTTTCTTCTCTGTGAAACCAATCTAAGCGATGTGCGGGAGTCTATTGAGGCGCTGAAACCGGATATATGCGTGATTGACTCCATTCAGACTATGTACAATGAGGATGTTGCCTCGGCGCCGGGGTCTGTATCGCAGGTGCGGGAATCGACGAATGTGCTCATGATGATGGCCAAGGGACTGCCGGTTTCCATCTTTATCGTAGGCCATGTGACGAAGGAAGGAGCTGTGGCCGGCCCCCGGGTACTGGAGCATATGGTGGATACGGTTCTCTATTTTGAAGGAGACCGGCACGCCTCTTATCGGATCCTGCGGGCGGTAAAGAACCGTTTTGGATCGACAAACGAGATCGGAGTGTTTGAGATGCGGAATTCCGGGCTTATGGAAGTGCCGAATCCCTCGGAATATATGCTGAACGGACGTCCTGAAAACTCGTCAGGTTCAGTGGTGACCTGTTCGGTAGAGGGGAGCCGTCCCGTTCTTTTGGAAATACAGGCGCTGATCGCGCGGAGCAATTTTGGAATCCCGAGGAGGACGGCAGCCGGAACGGACTTTAATCGGGTGAATCTGCTGCTGGCGGTGCTTGAGAAGAGGTGCGGAATAGACCTTGGCTCTTATGACGCCTACGTGAATATAGCCGGGGGAATACGCATGAATGAACCGGCCCTGGATCTGGGAATAATTCTCGCTGTGGTTTCCAGCCATTGGGACCGCCCAGTGTCCGAAAATGTGATGATATTTGGAGAGGTCGGGCTCTCCGGAGAGGTTCGTGCGGTAAGCCAGGCTGAGACGAGAGTGAAGGAAGCGAAGCGTCTGGGTTTTACGAAGGTGATACTTCCGAAGGCAAACGTCCGCGGTTTAAGGAAAATCGAGGGAGTGGAGCTGATTCCTGTAAGCACAGCCGGAGAAGCTGTTTCCGTGGTTTTGAAAAAAAATGAAAAAATCTAAAAAAGGGCTTGCATTTTTCTTCGGCATCTGATAATATATCATTCGCACCGCAAAAACCGGTTGAAAATCGGAAGCGGGAAGAAAAAATCTTAAGAAAATCAAAAAAAGTGCTTGACAAAGAAAACACGATATGATATACTTAAGAAGTTGCGGCGGACAAAGCCAAGACAAAGAACATTGATAACTGAACAGTGATACACATTAAGACTCGAAAATTCTTTACAGTTTCGTCTAAACGGAACAAACCAAAGTAAGTAAGGAAACGGGACAGAGAACTA
>JAILID010000157.1 GCA_024695465.1 Lachnospiraceae bacterium
GGAGATCATCTCCCAGCTCGAAGAAAGCCCCTACCGCTGCCTGCTCGGCGATATCTCCTGCTCTCTCCATGAGGGAGATGAGAACGCAGAGGTGAGCGTCAGCGCGACCGCCACCTTCTATGAGACCCTGGTGGGCGGAACCCCGGATTCGGGCCTTCCGGAGGAGAAGGAGGCCGCCGCTTCCGGGGCAAGCTCCTTCGATGAGGCAGTTATCGGATCGGCGGCCGGATGAGGTCGGCAGGAGGCGCAAGAATAAAAGGTGGGGGAGAGTCATGCGGCACGGCGAACACGAGCAAACCCTGAACAATGATTTTCTTAAGAATATAGGGGTCGGGGATCCCTCCCGCCCCCTGGCCAACGACAGCATCCTGGACGCGAATCTCTTCTACGCAAAGGTGGTTTTCATCCCTCTTCTGGCGGCGTCTTTTGGCCTGGTCCTGAACGGGTTTATCCGGGCGGACCTTGGGGAAGCGCTCTTCCCTGCCTTCCTGGCGGAGCTGCTTTCTGCCGCAGCCCTTCATTTCAATGCGGTGGAAGGGAAGAAGAGAGGTACCCTTACCCGGGCAAAAGCGGACACTCTAATCTGTCTTCATATCTGCGTCTGCGCCGTCTTTTTTCTGATCTGCGCTGCCGAAACGGGAAGAGCCGGGGAACTCTGGTTTACGCTGCTCCTCATCTGGATCTGGCTTCTTGGGCTTATGACGGTTCGGCCCTGGGTGGCGGCCCTGCTTCTTCTCTTTATATTCTTTATCTCGCGCGCTCTGTGTCCCGCGATGCTGGAATCCGAAAACGGAGCGGCGAGGATGCTTGTCTTCTCCCTGTCCATAATCTATCTTACCGGGATGCGCTATTACCGGAGGGTGGGGAGGGCCGATCAGGACATTAAGAGGGGGACGGAGCTTAGGCGGATGGAATACATCTCCTACACGGATGAACTGACCGGCGTCATCAACAGGAGGGGCGGCGATGAACTGATCCGGAGCTATATTGCGGGCAGGCCGGACGGCCGGGCTCTTCTCGCGCTTTTTGACGTCAACAACTTTAAACTTTTTAATGACCTCTACGGCCATGCGGTTGGAGACGAGCTCTTAAAGAGCCTGACACAGGCCATGCGGGAACATTTTTCCGGATCGGGAGATATCATACGGAACGGAGGAGATGAATTCGTGGTCTTTATCCGGGACGCATTCGACCGGGAAGCCGCGGAGGAGAAGCTTCGCTCCTTTGCCGGGATGAGCCATACCTTCGAACTGGCCGGCAAGACCTATCATTATGATGTCTCCATCGGCTATTCCCTTTATCCCGACCAGTCCGGGGAAGTATCGGATCTCTTCGTCAAGGCGGACTGCGCCCTCTATCATGTCAAGATGCGGGGAGGTTCCCTGGCCTTTTACGACGACAGCATGTACCGGGAGAGCCGGACCCATCTGGGCTTCAACCTGAAGGACGTCGCCAAGGGGATCCCGGGCGCGATCCTGGTCTACAAGGCCTACGGGGACCAGCAGATCCTTTTCGCCAATGAAGAGCTGGTAAATATCTTCGAATGCGGGGACATGAACGACCTGCTTACCCATATCGGCAACAGCTTCCGCACCCTGGTGCATCCGGACGACATCGAACGGGTCGAGAAGAGCATCTGGGAGCAGATCAAGTCCGGAGACGGCGACAACCTTGATTACGTAAACTACCGGATTATCACGAAAAACGGAAAAGTGAAGAATATCACAGATTTCGGCAAGCTGGTACACAACCCTCACTATGGTGATATCTTCTATGTTTTCCTGTATGATACGGACAACAAGAAAAAGGCTTTAAGACATGAGCTTGCCGAAAGAAAGAAGGAGAACCCAAAGCAAGGCTCCTGATGGATGAAGGCTGTGGAGGGGCAGATGAACAAAAGTTTAAGGAATAAGATCGCCGACTACATAACCCGGATGCTTCTTTTGACCGTTGCGGTCATTTTCGCCGCGGCGACGCTTCTTTCGCTTCATGCGAGGAAGGTCTCCGCGCGCAGCGAGGCCCGGGACGCTTTCGCGGGAATCCGAAGGGAGATCAACCGGCAGAAGGCGGATCCGGAGGAGGTCGTCCCGCGCTTTGTGCCCTCGAACAGAAGCCTCGTCCTTCTTGCCGACGCCGGGGACGGCGAGATCCTTGCCTCTTCAGACCGCTCACTGGCGGGAAAGACTTTGGCCGAGGTCGGGATCACCCTGGAGAGGGCCCTGAAGGGCGGGAAGGGCTTTGGCGCCCGGATTGAGAAAAACACCTATTTCTGTTTCTTCGAGGCGGAAGGGGAACAGCTTCTGGGCTACCTGATCGTTAAGAGCGGTCTTTATACCGGTTTTGTTTTTACGGAATTTATGTTGGCGGTCGGTCTTCTTGCGGCAGCGGTTTTCCTGTATCACTGCGTGACCTCCTACACGGACATACATGTCATGGCAAGCCTCCGTGAGATCAACGAGCGCCTTCTTCGGATCGAGCGGGGGGACTTTGAGGGCTCGGTGGAGGTCCACACCAGCGCGGAGTTTTCCGAGCTTTGTACCCACATCAACGATATGATCGTGAGCCTCACGGCCAACAACAAGAAGATCGCCTACGTGCTGGATCAGACGGACGATCGGATCGGCATCTATGACTTCAGCCTGCAGTACATGTATCTTCATTTTGCGGGAAATGTTCCGGAGATCTTCCTCCTGAACCGCCCCGGGGCGCAGGAGGCCATGAAGGACTGCGTGGCTTTTCGGAATTTCATCATGGGGCTGAAGCGTTCTCCCATGGAGAAATTCCCTTTCGTCTACCACGTTAAGGTCGGGGAGGAGGAACATTATGTCCGCCTGGAGGAGTTCCGGGAGAACAATGTCATCACCGGGATCGTGACCGACGTGACGGAATCCGTCCTCCGTCAGCTTAAGATCGAAGCCGAGCGGGATATCGACAAGCTTACCGGGATCCTGAACCGGCGGGGGATGGACAGCCGCCTGGAGAAGCTGTTTGGCTGGCCGGATGCAGTCCGCCACAGCGCGGTCGTCATGGTGGACGCGGACGGGCTCAAGGAGATCAATGATACCTACGGGCACGAAGCCGGCGATCTCTATATCAAGGAGATCGCGAAAACCCTGGACCGTTTCGGGCTGCAGAGCCGGGGGAGCTACGTCCTCTCCCGGAACGGGGGAGATGAGTATGTGCTCTTCCTCTATGGATATCAGGATGAGGAAGGGCTTCTGGCGGACCTGGCGGATCTGGCGGACCTGTCCGATAAGACGGAGATCGGCCTTGAAGACGGACGGAGCATCTGCCTCCGCTTTTCTTCCGGTGCCTGTATCCGGACGGATGAGATCCATTACTATGGGGATCTCTTTAAGACGGCGGATGAGCGCATGTACGCCAACAAGAAGGCTCGGAAGGCAAAGTACGGCGGAGTTGTACGATAAGAAGGCAGCGAAGCGGAATATAAGCGAAGAGGGAGTGGTAAAGTGGCATATTTAAGATTAGGCGAATTGCTTCTCGCCGCGAAAGCAATCACAGAAGAAGACCTTCAGCGGGGGCTGGAGCTGCAGAGAGGTTCCAGGGAAAGGCTCGGAACCGTTCTCATCAAGAACGGGATCATCACCGAGGAGGATCTGATCAATGCGCTGACGATGCAGCTCGGCATCAAATATATCGACCTCACCAAGGAGTCGATCCCGGCAGATATGGCCCAGGTCCTGCCCAAGAACATCGCCCGTCAGTACCAGGTCGTTCCGGTTCGGGTCGTCAAGGACGAGCTCTATCTGGCGATGAGCGACCCCATGAACTTCTACGCGATTGAGGAAGTCCGCAAGGCCGTCAAGCGCAAGGTCGTCCCCATGGTCGCCACTGCCACCGCCGTGGAGCACGCGATCCAGGTCCTCTACGGCAACGAGGGCGCGGCCAAGGCCATCGAGGAGATGAAGCGGGAAGTCGGTACGGAGATGAATCTCCAGGACGCGACCTTCTCGGGCACCCAGCTGGACGATGACGCCAACAGCGCCCCCGCGATCCGGCTGGTCAATTCCATCATCGAACGCGCCATCAATGAGCGGGCCAGCGATATCCACATCGAGCCCCGGGAGACGGAGATGAAGATCCGCATGCGTATCGACGGCCTGCTCCGGGAGATTCTGGTGGTCCCCCGGGAGCTGCAGGACGTCGTCATCTCCCGAATCAAGATCATGTCCGGGATGGACATCGCGGAGAGAAGGGTTCCCCAGGACGGCCGCTTCAACGTCCGAATCAAGGGGAAGGCCTTCGACCTTCGCGTTTCGACCCTGCCCACGGTCTACGGCGAGAAGATCGTCTGCCGTCTGCTGGATAAGTCCGGGACCCGGGTCAGCAAGGAGACCATGGGCCTTACCGGAGCGGATCTCGAGAAGTACGAAAGGCTGATCCGCAGCCGGAGCGGGGTTATCCTGATCGTCGGCCCGACCGGCAGCGGCAAGTCCACGACCATGTATTCCATGATCGACGACCTCAATACCCCCTCCGTCAACATGGTCACTCTGGAAGACCCGGTCGAGTACAACGTCGAGGGCATCAACCAGGTACAGATCAATGAGAAGACGGGCATGACCTTCGCCAGCGGCCTTCGGGCCATCCTGCGCCAGGACCCGGACGTCATCGCGGTCGGCGAGATTCGCGACGGCGAGACTGCGGAGATCGCCATGCGCTCCGCCATCACCGGCCACGTGGTCTTATCCACAATCCACACGAACGACGCGGTCGGAACGATCGAGCGTCTGAAGGATATCGGGGTTGAGCCCTATCTGATCTCCAGCGCCCTGAAGGGGATCATCTCCCAGCGTCTGGTCCGCCGGATCTGCCCCCACTGCCGGACCTCCTATGTTCCGGGAGACGAGGAGCTGGACCGCCTGGGCCTCAGCTACGTCGAGGGGATGGAATTCTTCCGGGGAGCCGGCTGCCCATACTGCTTCAACAGCGGCTACAAGGGCCGGATCGCCATCTTTGAGATCCTGACCATCAACCGCCATGTCCGGGATATGATCTCCGGAGGCGCGAGCCGGGAGATCATCGAGCAGGAGCTCAGGGATCCGGATTCCGGCTTCGTCTCCCTGAAGGATAACGCCCTGCGCCTGGTGGCCGAGGGCATCACGACGGCCGACGAGGTGCTCCGCGTCACCAACGAGGAGGATTGACCGGCTGATGGGACGGACGCAGACAGCTGTCTGCCGCAGGACCGCTGCGGGAAACGGGGAAAATGAAAAGCAAGTGTGTTTCCTTTTATAAAGGCAAAGGTTTTGCGATGCGCTATTTAGCGGGAGGATAAGAGTTATGCTTAGTATAGAAGAGATGGTACTTCGAGCGAGAGAGGACGGAGCCTCCGATATCCACATCATCTGCGGGCTGCCGCCCAAGTACCGGGTAGACGGGCAGCTGGTGGATCTCGATTGGGAGATCATGGGACCGGAGGACTGCGAAGCGGTCGCCCAATGGCTGGCCGAGGACCGCTATGAGGAGATGGCGGAGATCGGGGAACTGGACCTGGCCGAAACCTTTGCGGGGGTTCGCTGCCGAATCCATATCTTCCGCCAGCAGGGTGTGCCGTCGGTGGCCCTTCGCCTGCTCAGGGAGGAGATCCCGAAGCTTGAGAATCTGGGCCTTCCGCCCGCGGCCCTGAGTCTTACCGACCTGCACAAGGGCATTGTCCTCGTCACCGGAGAGACCGGTTCCGGCAAGTCCACCACCCTGGCGGCTCTCCTGGACCATATCAACCACACGCAGAGGGCCCACATCGTGACCTTGGAGGATCCTGTTGAGTATATCTACACCCCGGATCTCTGCGCGATCAACCAGCGCGAGGTGGGAAAGGATACGAGGAGTTTCTCGGACGGCCTCAGGGCCAGCCTCCGGGAGGATCCCAATGTCATTCTCATCGGCGAGATGCGCGACCGGGATACCATCGAGACCGCCATCACCGCTGCGGAGACCGGCCACCTTGTCTTCGGGACCCTCCACACCGGCAGCGCCTCGGACGCGGTGGACCGCATCGTCCAGGTCTTCCCGGAAGGGCTGCAGACCCAGATCCGCCTTCAGCTCTCGATGTGCCTCCAGGCGGTCATCACCCAGCAGCTGGTCCAGCGCAAGGGCGGCGGACGAATTCTGGCCTGTGAGCTCATGCTGGTCACCGATGGCATCCGGAACCTGATCCGGGCCGGCAATACCCCCCAGATCGCCAACGCCATCGCCACCAGCGCGGCCCAGGGCGGACAGACCATGGATCAGTGCCTTATCCGCCTGGTGCGCTCCGGCCAGGTCGCGAAGGAGACTGCGGTCCACTTCGCGCACGACCCCTCTTTCGTCAGGAAGAACGCGATGTGAGCGGAAATAGAATAGTGTTTTTCGGTATAACAGTTCATATACAAATCTTTGAAAAATAAGGCATTTTGCTCTTGAAACAAGTGTCAAAACGTTGTATGATTGGAACGTGACTGAAAGGATGAGATCGTGTTGGAGGACGGAGCGGATCGCTTATGAATACTTTTAAATACGTTGCCGTTTCGCCCAGCGGACAGAAAGTTTCCGGTATCGTCGAGGGTTACAATGAGATGGACGCCGCCGCCCGCGTCAAGCAGGAATACGCGATCGTCCTGAAGCTCTCCGAGGTCAAGGAGGACAAGCTGGGGATCCTCAACATGGAGATCGGCGGGAAGAAGCTGAACGCCAAAGCCTTCACCGTCATGTGCAGCCAGTTCGCCATCATCTTAAAGGCCGGCATCCCCATCGCGAGGACGGTTCACCTGATTGCGGACAAGACCAGCGACAAGGTCTTAAAG
>JAILID010000012.1 GCA_024695465.1 Lachnospiraceae bacterium
ATATGCCGTGATGGCCCATATACATACGCTGGAAGGAAAACCGGCAGAAGCCGACGGCGAAGCTGTACAGAAGCGCGCCCGATTCCGAGACCAGAGCTCCGAAAAAGACCAATCGGTAGTTTCTGTTGGCAAATACGTTGATCGCCTTCTTTTCATCGCTCATCATCGGCCAGTTCCTTCCAGATCCGGGTCAGTTCCTGATTTCCCAGCAGTTTGAGGAGCATTTCAACACTGTCCGCCGCCGTAGCGCCCAGACTGTCATTGAAAATGACGTCGCTGCGGTTCGCGGGGTAGCGAAGAGTCTGTATTCCGTAATCCGGCGTTGCATCGAACTTCCGGACTGCTGCAAGGACATCGCGCAGACATGCTGCGGCTTCTGCCGGTTTTCCTTCCAGCGTATGTATATGGGCCATCACGGCATATATGTTCGTCATAACCTTATCGGCAAAATCCGCTTTTTCTCCCTCTTTAAGAGGGCCCAAATACGTGACGAGCCCTGACAGCATCCGCTTCGCGCCCTCGTACTCCCCGCGGGCGGACAAAACCAGCGCGTACCCAACAACAGAATCCAGCAGACCGATCGTGTGGCGCAGCAACGCTTCGGCGAGGAACGGCTCCGCTTCTTCATGTTTTTTCAGATACAGCGCCAGCGTCACACCGATCTTGTTGCTGTATACGCCTCCCGCGTTATTCTTCTTCAGGAGCTCAATGCTTTTTTCACACTCGCCGAGAAGCAGCCAGGCGCTCGCCATTTCGCCGCTGATCGTCTGTTCGCTGATCCTGGGGTCATGACTCTGCAAAATCAGAAGCTTTGCCTTCTCATATAATTCCAAAGCCCTTCTGGTTTCGGCGTGGTCTTTGCTGCCGACGCCGAAGAAAGCGTATACCTGAGCGCAGCCGTGGACAACTTCAAAGGAATTCGGATACTTTTTGAGGGCCTTCTCCGCTTCGGCCAACGCCTCGGGGTCCCGGACCCGGCAGAACTCCCTTAATCTCTCTTCGATGGCCGCAATACGATTATCCTTCACTTTGTAGCCCAGGAGAACGTCCATTGAGGCGTCAAAAAAGTCTGCGATCTCAACAAGCATGCTTAGTTCGGGTGTTGCTTGGCCCGTCTCCCATTTGTATACTGAGCCGACGGTCACACCCATGGCCTCGGCAAACTGCTCCTGGGTCAATCGCCGTTCTTTCCGAAACGTTCGGATATTCTCCGCAAGTGTCAGCTTCATTCCAACGACCTCCCGAATCGTCATGATCTGCGTTTATTATACTCCGCCGGATACGGGAGGTGAAGATACTATCAATACCATAAATAAAACTTTTTCACATATTGACAGTGTGGGTTTTCTGCGGCTCACCAGCATAATCAAGCGAAGAGCGGTCAAAAAAACGGACTGCTGCGATCAATACAGCAATCCGTTTTCGTTTGTCAGCCTTTGTCAGAAAGACGCCAAAAGCATTTTTCATCAAAGCTTTCTTATGGGCATCTGCCCTCCGGTACCGGGGCTTTTCCTCTGCCCGCCGCACCGGTGGCGATCGTCACACTTCCTCCCGGATCACCCAGCCGGAAGCGCTCTCGGAGGGCTCTGCGTAAGGCGTTTCGCCCTCCCAGACCTGGTGGAAGCGGACGATGAACTCCTCCCCCCGGCCGGCAATGGCGTAGACGAAAAAGTGCCTGTCCGGGAATCGGCTGTGCAGCGCCTCCGCCAGCAGCCGGCAGAAAACCGGGGCCACGCTCCGCAGCCGCTTCAGGTCCGACGCCGTCAGCCCCTCCATGAGATGCACATGGTTGATAAATGCCTCGAAGCTGGTTTTGCTGCGGACCTCCTTGTTGGCGGCGGCAAAATTCTCGGCCTGATGGGACAGCAGCACCAGCTCACTGCCCTGCCGATCGGTGCGGATCTCCTGGACAGAGATCTGCAGGATCTTCTCCAGAAGGTCGATCTGGGGGCCGTTGTCCTTCTTTTTGGATGTTTTGAATAAACCCATGACCCTTTCTCCTTTTCCCGAAACGATATGAGCGTCCCGTGATCAAAGCCTGACTGCCGTCATCGGCGGCGGAGCCATCGTTCTCCGCCGGAGAGGCCGCCCTTCATTTCGCGGTCCCATCTCCTTCTGTCCGAAAACCGTTTTATTTATACCACTCGTCTTCCGCGGAGGCCTCCGGCTCTTCCGGGACCTCCGTCCCGCTTTTCCGCCGGAAGGGGCCGGGCAGCCGCAGCTTCGGCAGGGCTTTGCTCTTTTCGGAGACGTAAGCCCGGATCATGAGTTCCAGGGTTTCCAGCACCAGCTTGTGCACCCCGGGCTCCTGGTTCAGGGATTTTGCCGTGCGCAGGACCTCGCGGAGCTTCCGGTCGGTGAG
>JAILID010000133.1 GCA_024695465.1 Lachnospiraceae bacterium
CAGCAGGGGGACTACATTGCGAAGATTGCGGATCTGGCAGAAGGCGCAAGACTTGCCATCGACAAGTTCGATTACACGGATATCAACCGCGTCATCGATCTGCTGTACAAATTTACCCCGGCCAACTGGGATACACTCCGCGGCATTTTCCCGTCCATGTTCACGGGGGAAGTGAACTCCGCCATTTCCCAGATTGAGCAGATGAACAGCTTTTTCGGCATCAATATGGCAACCCAGCCCTTCCAGGGATTTACAAAGCCCAGTATTGCCTGGCTGATCCCGATTCTGGCCGGACTTACCCAGTATGTTTCCACAAAGCTGATGAGCGCCAACCAGCCCCAGCCGGACAGTGAAAATCCCATGGCCCAGACCATGAACCAGATGGTAGTGACCATGCCGCTCGTTTCCGTATTTATCTGCTTCACCCTTCCGGCAGCGGTAGGTATCTACTGGGTGGTGCAGGGACTTCTTACCCTGGTTCAGCAGATGTATGTGAATAAGCGCATGGAAAATATCGACGCGGACGAGCTGGTCCGCAGAAATGTGGAAAAAGCCAACAAAAAGAGGGCGAGACAGGGACTTCCGCCGATGAATGTTTCCTCCGACACGAAGGAAAGCAGGAAAATTATCCAGAGCAATGAAGAAAAAGCTGCCCGGGAAGAACGGGAAGCGGCCATCAAGAGAGCCCGTTCCGCAAAGCAGACGGCGGAGTCTGACGCTTATTACAAGAACAATGCCAGACCCGGAAGCCTGGCGTCCAAGGCAGGGATGGTAAAGAGATTCAACGAAAAGAATGAGAAGAGTGAAAAGCACGACGATTAACCCGGAGGTGCAGGAATGAAAGAAATCACAGTTACCGCTAAAACCGTCGAAGAGGCGGTCATCCAGGCGGCAATTGAGCTCGAGACCACATCGGACAATATCGAGTATAGTGTTATTGAAAAGGGAAGCACCGGCTTTTTAGGTTTCGGGGCAAAGCCGGCCATTATCCGCGCGAAGAAGAAAGCATCTCTTTCCGACGCGGCAGTCGTATTTTTAAAGGACGTATTCGGCGCGATGGATATGAATGTGGACATCAGCGCGACCTATAATGAGGAAGAAAAAGAAATCAACGTCAACCTGGCCGGCGAGGACATGGGCGTCCTGATCGGAAAAAGAGGACAGACCCTGGATTCCCTGCAGTATCTGGTAAGCCTGGTTGTCAACAAAGAGGGTTCCGATTATACCCGTATTAAGCTCGATACCGAAGATTACCGGGCAAGAAGAAAAGAAACCCTGGAGACCCTGGCAAAGAATATCGCTTACAAGGTAAAAAGAACCAGGCGCTCCGTTTCCCTGGAGCCCATGAATCCCTATGAGAGACGGATTATCCACTCCGTCCTCCAGAATGATAAGTATGTTGTCACCCGCAGCGAGGGCGAGGATCCCTACCGCCATGTCATCATTTCCCTGAAGAAGGAAGCAGGCGGCGGCAGAAGGGACCGCGCGGATCGTGCGGATCGCGCCGAAAAGCAGGGCCGCTCCGACAGAGGCGACCGCTTTGACCGGACAGACCGCGCTGAACGCTATGACCGTTCCGACCGCGCCGATCGTCCCGATCGTTCTGATCGCAGCGACCGCTATGAGCGGAGTGAGCGCGGAAACCGCAGACGTTCCGATAAGAATGACCGCGGCGGGCGTTACCAGGATCGCAGACAGCGAAATGAATATGTACACGGCACCTATGAGGAAGAAGCTGCCGGAAGAATTTCTGATGTCCGTGAGGATTTCGAGGGCGGATTTGCGGAAGAGCCCGTATTCAGCGAGGCTGCAGCCATTTCCCCGGAGACCATGAGGGCGATTGAAGCAGCGTCGGATGAGCCGGTAAAAGCTCCCGAGAAAGCTGCAAGGGCAGCCGAAGCAGCTGTGAAGGAAGCGGCAGGTGAAGCTTTGGCAGCCGCCGGTACGGCAGCGGAAGCCCCGGCCGAAGAGGCAAAACCGGTGGTGAAAGCGACCATCAAGCCCTTCGGAAAAGGAAGCAAAAAGGGCGTAAAGCAGGAAAAAACCCTGGAAAGCGTTATGAAATACGATAACGTCATCAAATAATCCGGCGCCTTAAAAAAGAAGTTTAAATCAAAAGCTTTTAATCAGCAGGAAGAATGTTCAAACCGCTTTCCGGAAGGAGGGTTCCGTTTGGACATTCTTTCATATTCAAAGATTATGGGAAATCATTATTCTGCAGAAGATACCATCGCGGCGATTGCCACTGCTTTAAGCCCTTCCGGCATCGGAATCGTCCGCATCAGCGGTCCGGACGCCTTCCGGGCTGCGGAACAGATCTTCCTTCCGGCATCAAAGTCCAAAAAGCTTTCCGAACTTCCGTCCGGGACCTTTCATTACGGGCATATCGCCGACGGGGAGGAGCTCATTGACGAGGTGATTGTCCTCCTCATGCGGAAGCCCCACAGCTATACCGGGGAAGACACTGTGGAGATCGACGGCCACGGCGGCATTCTGGTACTGCAACGCATACTTAATACTGTATGCAAACAGGGGGTCCGGCTGGCGGAGCCGGGAGAATTTTCCCGGAGGGCTTTTTTAAACGGACGGATGGATCTGTCTCAGGCGGAAGCCGTG
>JAILID010000137.1 GCA_024695465.1 Lachnospiraceae bacterium
TTTCAAGGACAAGCTCGCCGAGGCCAACCAGTCCGGCAGCAAGGACGAGGCGGAGCTTGAGGAGATCCGTTACATCTACCGCTCGGCCCAGTGGTACTTCGACTTCTGCTATGTCGAGAACTCCGAGGGCGCCCACAATTCACAGCTGTCCCGCGACTGTCTGGACCGCTCCGAGGAGCTGATTGAGGAAGGTATGGGGCACTTTGCCTAAGAGCAGTGTGACGGCTTCCATCATGTTAAAGCAAGGAAGGGGAGAAAACCCCTTCCTTTTTTTGGGCGGGGCGGCCGGCTCTACCGGATCGACGCGAACCGCTGCAAGGCGGCAGCTCCGATATCAGGATTTGCCATGCGCCGCCGCGGGCTCCGTAGGGGCTCCTGCGGGCAAAGAATCGGTTTTAAGCGGAAGGAGCGCCTTTTGGGCCGCTCCTTTACTTTACAAAAATCTCTCTTTATATTATGATATTTTTGTATAATATTTTTAATATGACAGGGAGATTTCTATGGACACAATGAAAAATGAAGAACTGGACCGCCTCTTTGATTTCTTCCGCCTTATTGACCGGGAAAAATTCATCGGACGACAGACCTACCTGACTGACGGAAAGCGCAAGGAGAATGATGCGGAGCACGCCTGGCACATGGCGATCATGACTGTGCTGCTCGCGAAATATGCCAATGAAGAGATCGACGTGCTGCGCACGGTGACCATGCTCCTGATTCATGATCTGGTGGAGATCTATGCGGGGGACACTTATGCCTATGATGATGCGGGCAAGGATACCCAGGCCGTGCGGGAGATGGAAGCGGCAGAGAAGATTTATGGGATGCTGCCTGCGGAGCAGGGGAAATGGCTGAAGGATCTCTGGCTTGAGTTTGAAGCCAGGGAGACGCCGGAGGCGAAGTTCGCAAGAACCATGGACAACTTGCAGCCGATGATGCTGAACGACGCGACCGACGGCATTTCCTGGGTGGAGCACGGGGTTCATTTGTCTCAGATATTAAAAAGAAATGAAATGACCCCTTGCGGCTCGGAGATCCTGTGGGAGTACGCCCGGGAGAATTTTCTCATGCCGCATGTCCGCGCGGGTCATGTCCTGGAAGATCCCGGGGACGGGGCCGATGCCGCGCCGCTGTGATATGGCCGCCGGCCGATTTCACGCGGACGCGACTGTCCGCTCATCCGGGGCGGCCGGATAAAAAAAGCGCGCGGATGCAGTTTTTTGTAACCTTTGCGCCTGCATGGGGTCTTTAGGATTAAGAGGCTCTTAAAGATGAGGTAACATTCATGAATGATGATGAGATTCTGGATCTTTACTGGGCGAGATCGGAGCGGGCCCTCTCGGAGACCGCCGATAAGTATGGAAACTACCTGAAGGCTGTCGCGCTTCGAATCCTTTCGGCGATTGAGGACGCGGAGGAGAGTGTAAACGATACCTATCTCCGGGCCTGGAACGCGATTCCGCCGGATCGTCCGTCGGTTCTGCGCCTGTTCCTGGGAAAGATCACGCGCCGTCTGGCGCTGAATCGCCTGCGGGAGCGGCAGACGGCAAAACGAGGCGGCGGAGAGGTTCCTGCGGTTCTCGACGAGCTTTCGGAGTGTGTTCCTTCCGGCCAGAATGTGGAAAATGAAATTCTCGCCCGCGAACTGGCTGAGACGATTGCGTCTTTTGTTTCCGGACTTCCGGAGGATGAGCGGAGGATTTTCATTTTGCGGGTGTATGAGCTTATGCCGGTGAAGGAGATTGCGGAGAGACTTTCATTTTCCGAAAGCAAGGTGAAAACAACTTTTTTCCGGACCAGAAAAAAGCTTGCGGGAGTCCTTAAGAAAGAAGGTGTTTGAGATGGATGCAAAGGATATCCTTCTGGCGGCAGGCGGGATTCGGGATGAGGATATCCTGGATGCGGAAGCCGCTGCCGGTCTCTGGGAAGAGAGGGCGCCGGGGAGGAAGGCGGATACGAAGAGGAAGGCTGTTCACAGGGCATTTTTGATTCTTCTGCCGGCTGCCGCCGGGTTTGTGCTCCTGATTGGGGTTCTTGGAACTGTCCGGATGGGAAGCGGCCGGAAGGGGTCGGAGGATACGGCTTTTTCAGCGGCGGCTGAGGAGGCCCGGAGCCAGGCCTGTAACGCGGAAGCGGGGACGGATGCGGCCCTGGCTGCCGGAGCGCTGACGCCGGAAGAGGCGTTGGAAGAAAAGAATGAGACGGGCGATAATGAAACGCCGGGGACGGAAGGCGCGGCGGAAGAGACGGAGGCCGCGGCGTATGCCGGAGAAGCAGGGA
>JAILID010000146.1 GCA_024695465.1 Lachnospiraceae bacterium
TCCTTCCTACATAGAAGACAAAAAAACGGTGGATGAGCTGAATAAACAAGTCGAGCTGGAAGACGGCGCAAAGCCCCAGCTGACCGTATCGGCCTATCGTTTCGTAATAGGCTTCAACGCGGCCAAAAAGACTGCGGAGGACCTTGCCCTGGAGGCTTCCTATTATCTTGAGTTCCCGGATTATCTGGAAAAGAAAGCGGATGGCTCCTGGGACAGAAGAAAGGCGGAATTGGAGGCTGAGAGAGAAAAGAGGAAAGCGAAGGAGAGGGAAAAGAAGGAGAGAAAAAAACGCGAGAGGGAAGAGAGAGAAGCGAGAGAAGCGAGGGGCGAAAAGATCGGGTTCCGGGACGATGAAGAAGATGACGATGAAGAAAAGACAGAGGAGAAGGAGCCGAAAGCAAAGGTCCTGACAAAGGAAGAACAGCGAAAACAAAACCTGCAGCTGAAGCATGAGACCTCTGCCTATACCAGATACGCGGGATTTATGATCCCCGGTGAATTAGAAAGGAACAGACTTACGATCTGGCAGTGCTTATACGCGAAAGGAGAGGAGCTGGAAAAATTTTGCCGGGAAAGGGCAGGGGAGATCCTGAGGTTTGAATTCTCCCGCTATATGGAAAATCCGGTCTGGGCCGGGGAAAACGCGGGGAAGCTTTGCGACATGCTCCAAAAGGTCGAAAGCTTCCAATCACTGCTCTTTCAAAGAAATCCGGGGAAATACGGCCTGTCGGAGGAGGAAGAGCAGCTCCTTCGGTCGAAGATAGACCAGGCGTCCGCTCTGAAGAGCATGCTGCAGGCGAGGCTGGATGAAAACGGCGTCTCTTACAGCGGAACCATGAAAAATTACGAGGTAAAGAAATGGATCTCTCCCAAGATGCAGAGTGACCTGAATGATCCGGACGGGGATTATCAAAAAAGCGTGAGGAGATTTCAGGGAGTCATACGCTCCGAACAGGAGCGGTTCTTAGAGGCAAACGGTTATACCGGGGAAGACCATGCTCTGTACCAGCCGCGCCAGAAGCCCATCGAACGGGAACAGCTTTCGGCGGAGATACAGAAGCTTTCCTTTACGGATTTTGTGCAGACGGTGGGAGAGAAGAACCGCGGTCAGGTGGAGGTCAGCGACGGAAAACTGACCATTGTGAACAACGGCTTCTTTAAGAGAAACCGGATCGGAGCCGCGAAGGCGGAGCATGTCGAGGTCAAAAAACGGTTTGTGGAGGTGGCGCTTTCAAACCTGAACGTGGAGGATCAGGAGGCATACCGGCCCTATCTGTATTCCATGGTGGGACTTGTGGGCTATGAAACGGAAACAAAGCCGCTTACAAGAAAGCAGATCGCGGACGTGGTGCAGGAGATCGAAAGTCATCCGTCGCTCGTGAAGCAGGCGGCGATCAGCCAGAGTGACGAGCGGATCAGAGCCCATGCGAATAAGGTGCTGAACTATTTCGGAGAACCGGTCAAAAAGACGGATCGGTGGTATGTCAAAAAGAGAAAGAGAAACGCCATCAGGAATAAGATCCGTACGGTTCTGATGAAGGTCAGAAAGAATAACGAGCTGATTTCGGAGGACCGGCTGAATACTCTTGTCAATAAAAATATGGATGCCCTTTTGGATGAGATCTTCCGAAGCGTGATGCGGGCAGAGAATATCGCCTGGAATCTTACGGGACAGGGGATCACGGATATGGATTCGAATGCTCCCGCCTGTCTGGAACTATTTGCCCGGGAAGCGATCCTGAAGCTTGCGGCGGGCACGGAGGGCGCAAGCCTGATGGCGGATTACCGGCTGAATGAGACCATCTGTACAACGGCATTTCAGGAAGCCGGCAGAGAGGACATCCTGAAGGCCATGGAAAATGCCGTGATCAGCGGCTTTACGGGAGGCACCGAGGAGTCGTTTCTGAAGGAGGTCGCAGCACTGCAGCACAGATTCCTGGGTAAGGAAACGGATCCTGAGATCCTTGAAGGGCTGGGGGCTTTTACGCTGTTGATCAACGAAACGGAAAAGCTCCGGAATTATCACAGCGCTTTACTGCAGAGAACAGCCGGTGAGCCTGCCTTTACGAAGGATGAGCTTATTGAGACGGCCAGCCGGATCGAGGCTCTGATGGAAGATAACAAAGAGAGCTTTGAAAGGGTTTCCGCCACGCTTTCGCATACCCGCTTCGCCGAGGGCTATGAAGAGCTGAAGACGAAGATGGAAAACGGGGAGTTTTCCGCTGAGAACGAGGAAAAGATCGCGGAGGCTCTCTTTACGAAGCACGATGACCGGAGCGGCCAGCCGCTTTTAGCGGAGAAGGAAGCCTTTCGCGCCCTGAACGGAGAGGAGGAGCAGCTTTACCGGTCTCTTTCCGGTGAGGAAAAACAACTGGCGGACATCCTGCTCCTTCGGAGTGAACCGTCGGCGTATCTGAAGCGTCCGGATGACGAAAATACAAAGAATATCGTGAACCTGCTCTACCAGCTGAAGCATCTTAAGACGGAGGGCGGAAGTGTTATGCTTGTCCGCTTCGGCAAAACGAAGGGACGGCTGACCCGGGCCGCCTCCGGACGGCTCACGCTGACCCTGGGAAAGACGGAGCTTCCGCTGCCCATGACCGTAAAGGGGCTCTCCGATTCGATCGAGCTGGATATGTGCGACAATCCCGAGATCTACGGATACGAGAATCTTTACCGGCATATCTTCAAGGAGTTCGACTACAGAGATCTGAGCCTGAAATACAGGTATTCCGACTTCAGCATGATCGGGGAAATGGACCATGACCGGCAGCTGGCAACCCGTATGGTGCTTAAGATCGACAGCCGCATCAAGGGAGCGGCCTTTTTGGAGAACACCAGCCTTGAGAACCTGATGGATCTTGCCCGGGAGCATGTGAAGGATAAGCTGGGGATCATCGATCCCATGGTCAATATCGATGACAAGCTGAACATGGTGATCGCGAGACAGGAGATGCTGAACAAAAAATATATCAACGGTACCCAGACCCTGCATTATATGCAGCTTTTGGAGAGGACTTCAAAGGATGCGATCCCGGTCAGACTGATGGAACGGGACGGGGAAGAAGAGGATGAGACCAAAGAAAAGTGGACAGAGGAGGAACGAAGGGTACGGAATTTTATTGCGGATATCTATCTCGGCTTCACCCCGGACTGGGACGCGGACCAGAAGGGACGATCCGATATCCTGGTGGAGCATCAAAAGCACAGCGCGATCCCGGTGGACATCAAGCGTGTGGAGGAGACTACGAAGGGGGACTATTACCAGGCCACCCTGCTAAGAAACATAGATACCCTGCGTCTTCTGATCAACTCCGAGGATCTGTCGCTCCTGACCCGGACGGTGGAGAGGATGTCGCTTCCGTCTTCGAAGGAAGGACAGGCGGACCTGAAAAAGGAGCTTCTTCAAAGCTTTAAAAACGGCCTGACGAGCCTGACGGAAACGCTGGGGCTGAAGGGGCTTACGAATGAAGAGATCAGGGATAAGCTTACGGCGGAGGAGAATAAAGACAGGCTCGCGAAGGCGGCGGCCGGCTTTGACGAGCAGATCAAAAAGGGAATGACGGCCTGCGCGGACGCGGTCCAGGAGGAGATGACCGCCGCGGCGAAGGCGATCTTTGACAAAAAGAGCACCGACGCGGAACCGATCGATCTTAGCGCCCAGGATCTGAACGCGAGAAACCTCACGGAGGAGGAACGGCAGCGTCGCCTGGCGATCCATAACAGGGAGCTGAACCGCAGGATCGAGGAGGCGGTCAGGGGAGACGGCGGCCAGGGCAGCTTCTTAAAGGAGGTGCTCTCCCATTATTTCGTCGATTCGGATGAGGTGGAAAAGCGAAATATGGTGGCCTCCCTGATCCGCGGGGCCGTACCGAAAACGGAGCTTCCCGAAAACGCCACGGAGGAAGAGAAGGCTGAGGAGGAGATCCGAAAAAGAGGTCAGGCACTTTCCGGTTATCTGAAGGGCGCGGGCCCGCTTTTGCAGAAGATCCTGCAGGGGATTCCCGAGCAGGGAATGCCGCCCGTTCTCCGGGTGGCCGTGAAGGATATGAAGTCAAAGCTTTCGCCCATTTCCGACGAGGTCGTGAGGGCAAGGCTCCTTGCCATGATCGAGCGTTCCGAAGGGGAGATCACCTCCATCGATGTGGAAAGATCCCTTGGGGCGGCCTCCATAGGCCAGGCCTTTTTATGCCGGCTTTACGGTCCGCATCTTCCGAAGGAAGGGAAGGAAGCGGTCATTAAGCTGCTGCGGCCCGAGGCAAGAAACCGGATGGCCAGGGAGAAGGATATCTTTCAAAATGTAGCGACGGAAATGGACCGGGCCAGGGCACAGGCAACGGGAGCGGAGATCGTCTCGGATAACCGGGAAAGTCTCGACAGCCAGACGAAGGCTCTCCTGGCCGAGCTCGACCTGACCATCGAGGCGGACTATGCCCGGATGGGAACGGTGTATAATAACGGCACCAATGTGCAGAGCGTGGGCGTCAGCAATCTGATCACCCCCACCACCAACGCGATGGTCCTTGAAAAGGCTCCCGGCACCACGGTGGACCGGTACCAGAAGGAGACGAAGGCAAAGATGAACGCCATCATGAAGGCGTGGAATGCCGGAACGAAGAGCGCGGAGGAATGCCGGACGGAGCTTTTGACGGAGCTTTCGCGGCTGGAGCGTCGACAGGGTCATCTGGCCGACGTGGCGGCGCAATGGGTCAATGAGGCGATCTACGGACACGGCTTTTACCACGGGGATATGCATTCCGGAAACATCATGATCGATGATGAGAAGGCAACGGTGATCGATTTCGGAAACGCCACGAAGCTTACGGAAGAGCAGAAGGGCGAGATCATCAAGCTGACGGCCGCGACCGCAGCGGGTGAGGTGGATGATTTCATGGATGCGTTCAACGAGCTGCTTTCCCCGTCGGGAAAGCAGCAGCTGCGGCAGAACAGGAACGCCATGAGAGAGGAAGTGCGCGCCGTCTTTCGGATCGGAAACCGGGAATCGGCGGGGCTTCGGATCTCGCTGCTCCTTATGAAGGCACAGGCCCTGAACATCCGGGTGCCGGCCGTGATCAGCGGCTTCTCCAGTTCTCAGATCCGGATCCAGAACAGCGTGGATGAGCTGAACAGTCTGATCGGGGACATGAAGGACAACCTGGCCAGGGTGGAAGCCGCTGCCGGCGTGACGCTTACAAAAGTGGAGCAGGAGAAGCGGAACACGAAGCCGAAGCAGTTCTTTACCGTTATGACGGATGTTCTCCTCCGGAACATGGGCGTATCCCTGAAACGCCTCGGATTCTGGAAGGGAATCAAGTATAAGTGGAAGCTGAGCTGACGGCTGGAAGGTAGAGACGGGGAATAACAAGAAGCTGAGCTGACGGCAGAGGTTGGCAAAGGGGCTGCCCCTTCCGGGGAATAACAAAAAACGCTTGACATTCCCCGGATAAAATAGTAGACTTGCAAACATAAATCAAGGCAAAGGCGTCTTGGAGTGAATCTCCAAGGCGCTTTTTTCGTTTTTTGGAGGTATACATTATGTGTTCGATTTTAGCCTATTGTGGGAAGACCGGAGATGAGGATCGGATCCGGGAAGCGTTGTTAAAGACCATCAGCCGGGGGCCGGATGCCTCAAGGCTCCTAAATACCGGTAACGGATGGCTCGGCTTCAATCGTCTTTCCATTATGGGACTTACGAACAGCGGTATGCAGCCCTTTTTATACGGCAATAAAATGACCATCGCCGCAACTCCCGGCGCCCCGGAAGGCGCCGGAGCAAAAACAGCGGCCCCGGATACCATCCCCGTTCTTCCCGGCTCCTGCGAGGCGGCCATCGTCTGCAACGGTGAGATCTACGGCTTCCGCCCCTTAAAGGAGGAGCTTGAAGGAAAGGGTTATTCCTTCATCAGCGATTCGGACTGTGAAATTCTGCCGGCGCTTTACCGGGAATACGGCACGGACATGTTCGCCATGCTCGACGCGGAATACGCCCTGGTGCTCTACGACGCGAAAACAAAGGAATACATTGCG
>JAILID010000029.1 GCA_024695465.1 Lachnospiraceae bacterium
GTAGCAGTCGCGGATATTCGTCGCGAGCGCGGCGGCGATCGCCTTGTCAGAGACCTCCTCGCCGGCAAAGTAGCGTTCCATAAATACCTCGGAAGTCTCCGCCACCGATTCGAGAAGAGACTCCCGATAGGTTTCAAGATAGGAAGTCAGGTATTCCGGAACCGGGCACTCTACCTTCTCCTGCTTGTTGACGAACTTGCGGCCGCTCTGCTTTACGATGGATACGTAGCCCACAAACCTGCCGTTCTCGCGGATCGGCATGTGAAGGGGCGCGATCTTCTTGCCGTAAAGCTCCTGCAGCTTTTCGACGATATCTCTGTAGCTCACGTCATCATTATCCATCCCGGTGACAAAAATCAGGCGGGGAAGGTTCCTCTCCTCGCAGAGCTCCCAGGCCTTCTCCGTTCCGACCTGGATGCCGTCCTTGCCGGAAATCACGATGATGGCTGCATCCGCCACGCCGACGGCCTCTTCGACTTCGCCGACGAAATCAAAGTAACCCGGGGTATCGAGGATGTTGATCTTGCATTTATTCCACTCTACCGGCACCACGGAGCTGCCGATTGAAAACTTTCTTTTCTTCTCCTCGGCATCGTAGTCGCTGATCGTATTGCCGTCAGCTACGTTACCCATGCGGTTGGTTATCCCCGAAAGGTATGCCATCGCCTCCGTCAAAGTGGTTTTTCCCGCCCCGCCGTGACCAAGCAAAACAACGTTGCGGATTCTGTCAGATGTGTAAACGTTCATGAGTTACCTCCCGTAAAATCAATATGTTCATATTCTACTAAAAAACGGGAAAAGATTCAAGGGTAAACTGTCAAATATGTCCATTTCCGGCAGGGATTTTCTGAAATAAATTTTCCTCCCTTTACAAACGCGTCAAAATGCGCTAAATTTAGTGCGTTAATTCGTAAAACTATAAAAGGAGATGGCGAAAGCCTGCTGAAAAATGAAAACCAACCCATCCTTCCATCCTTCATTCCCCGCCGTCGGCTTCATCGGACTCGGACTCATCGGCGGTTCCGCCGCCAAGACCATAAAACGCGTCTATCCCGGAACGAAGATCACCGCGTTCAACCGGAGTCCCGAAGTTCTCGACCGGGCCCTGGCGGAAGGGGTCGTCGACAAGAAAGCCGATGAGACCCTGTCCGCCTTCGGGGAATGCGACCTGATTGTCCTCTGCGTCCCGGTCGTCACGGCCCTTTCCTATATGGAACAATTAAAGGCGATTATGAAGCCCGGAGCGATTCTTACGGACGTAGGCTCCGTCAAGGGGGATATCCACCGCCGGGCAAAAGAGCTGGGCCTTGACGCCTGCTTCATCGGCGGCCACCCCATGGCCGGATCCGAAAAGACCGGCTACGAAAGCTCGTCCGACCGCCTGCTGGAGAACGCCTACTACATCCTGACGCCCTCCGAGGGTACCGATCCTTCCCGTATCCGCGCCCTCAGCTCCTTCATCAGCGGCATCGGGGCCCTCCCGCTTGCCATGCCGCCCGAAGAACACGACCGGACCGTCGCGGCTGTAAGCCACCTGCCCCATATCATCTCCGCCGCCCTTGTCAACCTGGTCAACGAGACGGATGGACCGGAAAAGTTCATGCACGCCGTCGCCGCCGGAGGCTTCCGGGACATCACCCGGATCTCCTCCTCCTCGCCCAAAATGTGGCAGGAAATCTGCCTGGCCAACAGCCGGGATATCTGCCGGATGGTCGATCTCTACATCCGCATGCTGAATGATTACAGAGAGCGGATCAGCCAGAAGGAAAGCGGGCCCCTCCTTCAGATTTTTTCGGACTGCAAGGAATACCGCGACAGCTTCGACACGGTCGCCAAGGGCTCCGTCCCGCAGGAATACCGCATTTACATGGATCTGGTGGACGAAGCCGGAAGCATCGCCTCCATCGCGACGACCCTGGCCGTCAAGAACATTTCCATCAAGAACATCGGGATCGTCCACAACCGCGAATTCGAACAGGGCGTGCTCCGCATCGTCTTCTACGAAAAAGAAGCCATGGAGGAAGCGATTAGGGCCCTTGAGTGGCGCAATTACCATATCTACCGCTGAAGGAGGAAGACCATGATTATTCGAAAAGCCGGTTCCCTCAAGGGCACGCTGCGCGTTCCCGGCGACAAGTCGATATCCCACCGCGCCGTCATGCTGGGCAGCCTGGCCCGGGGCGAGACATATGTCAGCGGCTTTCTAAAAAGCGCGGACTGCCTGGCCACCATCGACTGCTTCCGCCGGATGGGCGTTTCCATCGAGGAAATGAAAACCGCAGACAAAGCCCCATGTCTCATCATCCGCGGGAAAGGCCTCCACGGCCTCTCCGCTCCCCAAAGCCCGCTTGACGCCATGAACAGCGGAACCACCGCCCGGATCCTCTCCGGCATCCTGGCCGGCCAGTCCTTCTCCTCCGCGATCATCGGGGACGCCTCGCTCTCCCGCCGGCCCATGAAGCGGGTCATCGAGCCGCTTTCCGCGATGGGCTGCCGGATCGCTTCCGCCAAAGACAACGGCTGCCTTCCCCTTCTGATCGAAGGGGGAAACCTTCATGGAATCCGCTATGTAAGCCCCGTCGCCTCCGCCCAGGTCAAGTCCTGCATCCTCATGGCCGGCCTTTACGCGGATTCCCCGACGACCGTCATCGAGCCCGCTCTCTCCCGCAACCACACGGAGCTCATGCTGCAAGGCTTCGGGGGCTTTGCGGAAGCTTTTACGGATCCCGAAAGCAATCTCCCCGCCTGCCGCATCCAGCCGCAGCCTGAACTTATCGGCCGGTCGATCCGGGTCCCCGGCGACATCTCCTCCGCAGCCTGCTTTATAGCCGCCGGACTTCTGCTTCCGAACTCCGAGATCACCCTGACCGGGGTCGGCGTCAACAAGACCCGGGACGGGATTCTGCGGGTCGCCAAAGCCATGGGCGGCCGCATTGAGATGAGCAATATCCGCAGCGAAGGCGGCGAGATGGCCGCAGATCTTCACATCAGCTCCTCAAAGCTTGTCGGAACCCTGATTGAAGGGGATCTCATCCCCACCCTGATCGACGAGCTCCCCGCCATCGCGCTTATGGCCGCCTGCGCGGAGGGGAAAACCGTGATCCGGGACGCCGGAGAGCTCCGGGTGAAAGAATCCGACCGGCTGGATCTCATCTGCCGGAACCTTAAAGCCATGGGCGTAACCCTCAGCGAATCCCGGGACGGTATGGTCATCGAGGGAAGGCCGCTCTCCGATAAGCCGCTCTCCGGGACCCGCATCGATCCTTCCGGGGACCACCGCATCGCCATGGCCTTCGCCGCGGCCGGCCTGCTCGCCGAAGGAGAAACCGAGATCCTGGATCCGGACTGCGTCCGGATTTCCTACCCGGATTTCTTCAGGGATCTGTCTTCCCTGATTCAATGACAGAAGACGGAAGCTTACGCTGACGTTTACTTCAAAAGGGGATGGAAGGCTTTCGCCTTCCGTCCCCTTTTTTCTTCAATCCTTCTTCCTGCATCGGCTCAGCAGCTTCAGCATCTTGTCCACATCCAGCGGCTTGGAAAGATGGGCGTTCATACCCGCATCCATTACCGCCCGGATATCCTCCTCATAGGCGTTGGCTGTCGTCGCGATGATCGGGATCCCGCGGGCGTCCGGATGATTCGAGGACCGGATGATCCGGGTCGACTCAAGCCCGTTCATCTTCGGCATCATGACGTCCATGAGGATCGCCTGGAAAGTACCCGGGGGAGACTTCATAAAGAGATCCGCCGCCTCCTTGCCGTCAAAAGCCTGCTCGACGCTGCCGCCGGCCTCCTCTATAAACATGGTCGTAATCTCCATGTTGATCTCATTATCTTCCGCCACCAGGATTTTCATCCCGGAGATATCGATCTCCTCATCCTCCGCCATCTCCGGAAACTGACTCTCCTCGGTATACTCGATCGGCATATCGACAAAGAACCTCGTTCCCTCTCCGAGCCTGCTCTCCACCCGGATCGTTCCGCCGAGCAGCTCTACGAACTGCTTGGTGATCGCCATCCCGAGTCCGGTTCCCT
>JAILID010000037.1 GCA_024695465.1 Lachnospiraceae bacterium
ATCAGGATCTGCTCGGCGTTTTGCGACGCGCAGATATGGATTTCCGCCGCCAGAAGTCCCAGAATCGCCGCCGTCCAGGCTCCGCCCCGCTCGGAATCGGCTACCATCTGGGCTTCATCGATCACCGCGGCCATATAAAAACGGTCCAGATCCGCCATCTCAATCGTCGAAGCCGTGATGGAGGAACCGGCTACCGGGATCCGCTCCTCCCCGGTCAGAAGGGAGCAGAGAAGGCCGTCCCCATTGATCCGTTCATATTGCTCATAGGCAAGAAGACGCAGGGGGCCCAGATAGACTCCGCTCCCTGCATTTTCAAGGGCCTTTATGGCTTCATAGGTCTTCCCGGAATTCGTCGGTCCGATATGTAAAATGAAATGCCTGCGCATCCTCCGAGTCTCGGGATACAAATCCACATAGCGGGCCGGAACCCGGTCCAGCATCTCCTTCCTCACCTGGCCCCGCTCTCTCAGGAGGAGCTCCATGTGGGGATTATCCGTCAGCATGTCCAGGATTCGGCCCCGGGTAAACCAGGCTGATAGCTCCTCTATGCAGTCCATGGGATTCGTAAACGCAAGCAGCCTTCCGGATGCTTTCTTCCAGACCGGCTCGTATCTGGCCGCGAACTCCGGGTAAGCCCTGGATACTTCATCCAGAAAAAAGCTGGTCGGCTTCTTGTCGCCGCATACCAACTCCACGGCGTATTCCTTTCTCAGATGGCCCGCCCTGACCAGAATGACGGAAAGATAGTTCTCAAGGTCTTTCAGGTTCCGGACCTTCAGGATTCGGACGCTTCCCCTGCCGTAATACTCCCTGGCGGAAATCTCCGCAGTCGTAAAATAGCGGATCAGCTGCCCCTGGACGTGCTCCCGCATTTCCTTTCCCGCGCTCTTTGAAATCTCCCGAAGCGGTTCGTCTTCAAGAGAAAGAAGAAGCTCTTCTCTTTGCTGATTAACTTTTCCCGAAGCGGCGTAACCGCTCCTCCTTCTCTTCTTTTTTACCGGCCGCACGCTCTGCGATCCCTCCTTTTTAAGTCTGCCTGCAGGCAGTATCATAATGCCGCGCGCCGCGTCCACAAGAATCTATCCCGGCAAAGGGAAGCCGGCGGCGATTGCAGTTCCGCCCGTATTTCATTTTTCATCTACGCCGACAAGCTCGATCCTGAAATTAAGCTCCCGGCCCGCCATCTCATGATTGGCGTCAAATGTAATACTCTTCTCATCCTTTTCAATGACAAGCGCCGGGATCGGCTGGCCGTTCGGAGCCGACAGATAGATCCGGTCCCCGACAGACAGCGTTTCCGAGCCGGGAAGATCGGCGATCTCAGCCGTCAGGATCGCGTTGGGATTCTTCGGGCCGTAAGCCTCTTCCGGGGTCAGATGAACGTCGACAATCTCGCCGACTTCCATTCCGGCAACTGCCGCGTCAAAGCCTTTGATCATGCTTCCTGCCCCGCAGACAAATTCCAACGGTTCATTCCGGTCATAGGAGGAATCAAACTGGGAGCCGTCGTTGAAAGTACCCCGGTAGTGGACCCGGCAGGTTTTGCCCGCATTTTTGCCTTCCACCGTAAAGTTTTTCTCCCCGCCGCAGCAGTGATGGCCGCCCTCCTCGCCGTCATGATGGCAGTGATGGTCCTCCTCGCCCTCATGATGGCAGTGATGGCCCTCCCCGCCGTCATCATGGCAGTGATGTCCCTCTTCGCCCTCATGATGGCTGCAGTTCGCGCCTTCGGAGAGCAGCTCACCGCGAAGATAAGCCTCCACCGCCGCATCCGCGTCGCCCTGCACACCGGAAATCAGCTCTATTCCGGCGGACTGAACGTGGTTCATCGCGCCGCCTCCGATACCCCCGCACAGAAGGACATCCGCGCCGAGCCCCGCAAGGAAACCTGCAAGCGCCCCGCAGCCGGCCCCGCCGGCGCTTATAACTTCGCTCTTTAGAACCTTGCCGTCCCCGACTTCATAAAGCTTAAAAGCTTCCGTATGTCCGAAATGCTGAAACACCTCTCCGTTTTCATAGGTTACCGCAATTTTCATAGTCCAAACCTTTGCCGTTTTTCGGCTTTCCTTTCCAATTATAATGTCGTCTTTACGTATAAAATCAAACGCTTTAAGACGCGCGGGCTGCTCCCGCTGTTTTTACGGAAAGCGGCCCCCGGACGCCGCGAAGCGTTCCCCGCGATATCAGCTGTTTTTCTCCAGCATATCCTTCTTCTCGTTCTTGATTTCCCAATGGATCAGGAAAGTAAGGACGCCTCGAAGCAGAATGATCGCGCCGAGAATCACAAGCTCGGAGCGTTCGCGCGCGATAACGGTTCTCAGCACCTCACCGCCCATCTTGAATTCGAGCGCGAGCGCGATTCCCTGGGCGAGATCGAGACGCACAGATTCTTCCTTCTTGAGCCACAAAATAAAACTTTTGACCGCTGTAAAGAGAAGCACGCATACGCCAAACAGTTCAAGAAGGACAATCCCTATCTCTACTATATAGGTAAGAAGCTGTTCAAGTCCACTGATGATCTCTATCATATATTCCTCCGTTCCGAAAACTGCGCGATTCAACTCAGTTTACTGTATTTTTCTCCAGATAGCAAGCCTTCTCTTTGGATTTGAAGCGGACAGGCGCCCATTTTTCACTGCATGACCGCGATTCCAAAGGGCGGAAGCTCAAGAATCCCCTCTGAGAAACGGATTTCCTCCTCCCCGGCGCGAAGCCCGGCCTTTAATTCTTTAAGCTTATCAAGCGGAACCCTCCTGGTCTCTTCAGCGGAATTGATGAAAATGAAAACCGTCTCTTCTCCTTCAGCCTCGCGGGCAAAAACGGCAAGCGTATCGTCGGACAAGGTCTCGTCGACGACCGTCCGCCCCTTCCGGATGGCCGGAAACGCGCTGCGGATCCGGACTGCCTGCCGGATATAGCTGAGAATCGAATCCTCGTCCCCGGTCTGATCGCTGGCTGCCGGAAATTTCATGGCGAAATCTTCCATGCCGGGGGGGCCGTCTGTCAGATGCGGGGCGTCCTTTCCGTCCGCCTCCGAGGTCCAGTACATCGGGGCCCTCTTGTTCTCATCCCTGCCGGAGCCCTTCATGCCCAGCTCCTCGCCGTAATAGAGGTAAGCGCATCCGGGCATCATAAGATTCAGTCCCTCCGCGAATTTCACCCGGGTTCCGTCGTCATAGGCGTAGTAGCCCGCGCTTCGGGCCATATCGTGGTTCGTGTAGAAAGGCGCGTTGACATAGGACTTGTTCTTCGACCCGTATTTTTCTTCCTCCGCGGCCAGCATAGCCGCGTAATACCCGGCTCCCCGGGAACCTTTCGCAACCTGGGCGATCACCCCGTCCGGCCCGGAAAAAGCGAAATCAAACAGCGAGTCGATCCCGCTCGCGTAATACTCCGCATAGCTGTCCTGAGCCGTCCAGGCCTCGCCTACGATATACGCGTCCGGATTGATCTCCTTGACCGTGCCGTTAAGCCAGGAAAGGAATTCCATGTTTTTCTTCTGGTCCTCCGTATAATACCAGGAAACCGCGTCCAGGCGGAAGCCATCCACGCCTTTTTTGAGCCAAAACGATACGATATTCCGGATCTCCTCCCTAAGCGCCTCGTTATCCAGATTTAAATCGGGCATGCCCTCCCAGAAGCGCGCCTCATAATACCATTCGCGGTTCGGATCTCTTGAATCTGAAAGGTTAAGCCGCTTCCAGCCGTCCCTTGCCGTATTCTGGAAATTGTAATAGGAGTAGCAGGGTTCGGCCGCCAGGTCGATATCCTCAAAAGGCTGCAGGGTCCGCATGTAAGCAAGCGCTTTCTGAAACCAGGGATGCTCTGTCGAAGTATGGTTTAAGGCCAGATCCAGAATGACCGTCATCCCCCGCTCATGGCAGGCGGCAAGAAGCTTTTCAAAATCCTCCATGCTCCCGTAAACGGGATCAATGGCGCAATAGTCAGCCGTATCGTACTTGTGATAGGTCGGGGAAGGGAAAATCGGCATGAGCCAAAGCCCGTTGCATCCGAGATCTTCCCCCGTTTCCGGATCTCCATCATTAATATAATCCAGTTTTTCGAGAAGTCCCTGAAGATCCCCGATGCCGTCCCCGGCCAGCGCGCCCTCCGCCGCGTCCGCGAAGGAATAGACAAAAACCTCGTAGGTCGTGCGGTAATGATCCCCTGAAGAAAGCGGCGCAGGCGCCGTCTCCCCGGCCGCGGAGTCCGGATGGGGATCCGGCCCATCCGGGACGCTTGATCCGGCCGCATGCAAATCCAGGACCCCGGTCTCCGCGTCAGACGGGATTTCCGTCAGCTCCGCGCCGCCCGTCTGGGAGCCGCTCTCCGGGTTGATGATCGTCTGGAGCTGAATACCCTCCGGACTGATGGATATCTGTATGTAGAGGCCGGAAGCCTTCAGATACCATGCGGCAGCCATGACGCAAACCGAAAACAGCGCTGCAAAAAGCAGCGCTGCTACTGTAATCTTTATTATTTTTTTAACCTTTGACCGCTCCACCTGTGACACCTTCCACATAATATTTCTGCAGGAATATAAAGAGAATCGTAACCGGAATCGCGACAAGAACGCCGCCTGCGCAGAATCTGGTAAAATATCCCTGGTAATCATTCGTCCACACCCATCGCTGCATGGCGACAGCCACATTATAGCCCTTATCGTAGCCAAATGCAACATAAGAAGCAAAAACGTAGTCGCACCAGGGAGCCATAAAGGCGACAAGGGCCGTATAAATAAGAATCGGTTTCGACATGGGGATCGTCAGGACAAAGAAGATCCTTGCCCTGGAAGCCCCGTCGATGCGGGCCGCGTCGTCGAGCGCCCTGGGTATCGTATCAAAATAGCCCTTGCAGACATAATAACCCATGCCGGAACTTGCGACGCCGATCAGGATAAGACCCGGAACCGCTCCCGCCTGGGTGAGCCCGAACTGCTTCAGCAGAAAATAAAGGCAGATCATGGTGAGGAAGCCCGGAAACATACCAAGGATCAGCCAGAAGCGCATCAGTAGCTCCCGGCCCTTAAAACGCATGCGGGAGAGCGCGTAGCTTACGCACAGAACGAAAACCGTCTGCCCGATCGACACAAAGATCGCGATGACCAGGGTATTCCGATACCAGAGCAGGAAATTCGTTTCCCCTGAAAAAAGAAACCGGTAGTTGTCAAGGGAAAAGGTTTTCGGGATGATATAATCAACCATCCCCCCATATTCCACAGCCGGATCGAAGGATCGGAAGCTCTGCATGATAAGGCCGAAAAAAGGGAAGAGCCATATGAGGCTGATGAGGATGAGCAGCGCGTAGGTCACCGCGTTTCCGGCCGCGCGTTTCCTCGACATGGATGCGTTTTTCTTCTTCATTACTGGAATCCCTCCTCATCTTTAACGGACGGCAGAAGATTGTAGACCGAAAGGGAGATCAGCGCCGTGACAACAAAGACCATGATGCCGATGACTGCCGCCATCTTATAATTCGTATTATTGACTGTCATCTTGTAGAGCCAGGTGACCAGAAGATCGGTGTGCCCTGCTTTTTCCGCAAGCTGCATGGACTGCGGCTGCCCGCGCGTCAGAAGGTAAATGACGTTGAAGTTGTTGAGATTGCCCGTGAACTGCGTGAGCAGGAAGGGACCCGTGACAAACAGCATATAGGGAAGCGTGATGCTTTTAAACATCTGGAAGGAAGTCGCGCCGTCCATCCGCGCGCTCTCATAGAGATCCTCGGGAATATTCATGAGAAGGCCGGTCGCGATCAGCATCATGTAGGGAATGCCGATCCATATATTGACGACGATGATCGTGATCCGGGCCAGCATGGGATTCGTCCAGAACGGAATCGGACTCTTAATAAGGCCCCATTTGAGCAGGTAGCCGTTGATCAAGCCGTCATTGGTAAACATTTTGCAGACGTAAAGAAGCGATACGAACTGCGGCACCGCAATCGTGACGACCAGGATCGTCCGCCAGAGCTTCTTGAAACGGATCCCCTTTTTATTGATCAGGATCGCAACGGCCATTCCCAGAAAATAGTCGAGAAAGGTCGCGAAGAAAGCCCATACCAGGGTCCAGCCCAGAACGGAAAAGAAGGTCCTGCCCATTCCCGACCCGCTGAATTGAAAGATGTTCTTAAAATTCTGAAGACCCACCCAGGTGAAAAGGTTGGTCGGAGACTGATGGTTCGCGTCGTAATTGGTAAACGCGACGCAGATCATAAAGAGGATCGGCAGCACCGTGAAAATAAAGATCCCGGCCATCGGAAGCGCCAGCAGCGTTTTATCGAAATTGGAGTCGAGAAGGGAGCCGAGCACCTTTTTATTGGAAGGCAGAGCCTTTCCCTGCCTGAGAAGCTCCTCCTCTCTCCGGTTTTCAGCGATATTCATCCGCCAGAGCAGGATAAAGGCCGCAATGATGATGATCGTCAACAGTCCGAACAGGAGAATCAGAAAGCTGTTATCCCCATAAACCGTTTTTCTTCCGATCTTCTGCGTCGCGACCGTTCCAAGCGTGGGCAGCTTTGAAAGATAATAACGGCCGAAGCTGCCCATATACCAGAAAAAAGCCAGCTCCAGCGCAAGGTACAGGATTCCCTTGACCGCCTGCCCCCTTAAGAGCGGGCCGATCCCGAAAAAGATATAGGAAAGTCTGGTCCTGAAATCACCTTCCGCAAAGGTTGTGCCGATATCCCGGATGTTGGCCGCAAAAGCGCTGAAAAAAGCGCCGACCGGATTCTTTTTTTCCGCCATAATCTCCCTCCCTAAAAAATCGTGCCCGACAAAAGCCTTTGCCGGGCACAGATCGTCAGATCGTTATCTTATCGGAATTCCGCCTCAGCCCGCATAGGAAATGCAGCTTTCCTGGAATTTCTGAAGCGTGCTCATAAGCTCATCATCCGTAGAAGCTTCGGTCAGCTCCCCGCTGATGACAGAGTCGCCAAGCGAAGTTGCCAGCGTCCAGTAATCCTGCGGATACTGACCCTGCGGAATCGTGAAGGCAAGCTGCTCAGCCAGCGCGGAAAGAGCGACGTCAGACTTGACAGCTTCCGACTGCTGCGCCTCCAGGTTGGAGGGACCCCAGCCGGCCTCTTCATAACGGGCAAGCTGGACCTCTCCGCTGGAGAGGAAAGCCGCAAGCGCGTCGCAGACGGCAAGCTTATTCTCGTCTTCCTGCGGCTTTACGCCGAGAAGCTTGAAACCGCCGAACCCGCTCAGCTGATAGGCCGCGCCGTCGGAGCCGGTAAAGGTCGGCAGCTTGGCGCAGGCGTAGTTCTCGCCGAAAAGATCCATCGCGGGGCCTGAATCCCAGGTTCCGTCGACGATAGCCGCGGCGTTCGTAGCCTTGTCAACAGAAGAACCGTTCTGGAAGGAAGCCGAAGCTTTCAGCTCGATCATCTCCTTTAAGGCCACGAGGCCCGCCTCGGAAGCGTAAGTGGAATTGCACGCCGTAAACGCGCCCGTATCATCCGTCTCATAGGTAAGCTCAGCGCCGCTGCCGAAGAAGAACGCCGTCTGGTACCAGCCGCTGTTGATCTCCATGTAGAAGTTCTTACCCGCTGCTTCGCAGTCAGCGATGATGCCTTCCAGGGTAGAAGGATCGGAGACAACGCTCTTATCATAATAGAGGAAATAGCCGTTGTCGGAAGTCAGCGGATACGCGTAGAGCGTATCGCCGACCGTCGCGGCGGCCACCGCTCCCGCATCGTTCTCATTCGAAACCGCGTCGATATTCTCCGGGGCAACCTCTTCAAGGGCTCCTGCGGAAACGAGGCGGGCAATCTGGTCCTGGGCAAAGCCGTAGATATCCGCGCTGGCCTCGACGTCCGTGATGACGTTGCCGGCCGCATCGCCTTCTCCTACGGGCTCTACCGTCACTTTATAGCCTGCAAACTGCGGGTTGGCTTCCATAAACTCATCGATCTTCGCGCTGGTGAAATCCGTGATTTCATCCGCAACCCACACCTTGATCTCGCCGCTGCCGTAATCCGTATCGGGCGTTGAGACTTCCGCCGCGGAGCTGCCTGCCGCGGAACTGTCTGCCGCGGAGTTTTCTGCCGAGTCTGTCGTTGTCCCGGAAGCCGTGCTTCCGCCGCCGCAAGCCGCAAGAGACACCGCCATTGCCGCCGTCAGCATAAGTGCAAACATTTTCTTCTTCATATTATGCCTCCTTTTTGCGAAAGAATGGTCTTCCATATAAATCATCAGGATTCTTCCCTTTCTTTTCGTCATTATGCCCTAAATTAATTCATATTTCAAACCATTCATACTGAATAATTACTTTTTCAGTTTAGTACTTATCTCTTTTCGTGTCAATGGATTCTTGAAAAAGAAATTTTTCAGCTTCTGATCCAGTATACCGGCCCTTCGCCGGGCGCCGCTTTCCGGCAGATGGCTCCGCTCGCTTTCCGCTTCAAAAAAATTTTTTTAAAAAAATGATTTCAACCCCACTTTTTTTCTCCCTGCCCCCGAATCTTATAATATCAAACAAAAAAACAAAGACGCGGCACAGGCCGCACACAAGGAGGATACAATGAAAAAAAGAAATATGGAAAAATTTGCAGCCATCTCCACAACCCTCGCTCTTACCGCCGTGATCGGAGGTACGGCCCTCACCGCTTCGGCAGCTCCTTTTGCCCAGACCCGGCAGACCAGCGTAAGGCAGACCGTTTCCCAGACCGGATTCTTCGGAAATCTTTTCGGCGGAATCGGCAGTGCTTCCGGGTCGGCCAGCGCAGGCGGTGCCGCGGCACAGGCTTCCGGCAGCTTTAACGCAAACGGAGCCGCCGGGAATATGGCAAACGGAGGAATGATGTCCGGAACGACTTCCTTCGCCAGCTCCCCCACAACGATCGTCACCAGCACCCTGACCAATACCGCATCTTCCCTCAGCGCCGATGAGGCAAACGCCGTTACCTATACAATGTCCGCGGACAACAATGACATCGAGATCTCCTCTTCCGGCACCTACATCGTCACGGGCAGCTGCTCCGACGGCAACATTACCGTAAAGAAAGGAACTACCGGCGTCGTCCTCATTCTCAGGAACCTGAACCTCACCAGCACGACCGGCGCGGCGGTATCCATCAACAAGAACACCGAAGTGAAGCTGGTAATCGACGGAAGCGTTAAGCTTACCGACGCCGAGGATCCGGCCGATGAAGAATCCACAGATGCCGATGTCGCCGACGCGTTCGACGGGGCGGCTCTGAAAGCCAAGGACGGCTCCAACGTTTACCTGACCGGTTCCGGCACGCTGACCATCGACGCCTCCTCCTGCAAGAACGGCATCAAAGTCGGCGACGCGGATTCCCCCTGCTTTGTAATCGACGGCGGACTTACCATCAATATCACGGCAGCCAACGACGGCATCAACGCGGGTTATGACTTCACGATCTTAAGCGGAACCGTCAATGTGTCGGCCGGGGACGATGGCATCCATGCGGACCGGATCCTCACCATCGGCGACAGCAGCAGCAGCCCGGTCGTCAACATCAAGAAGAGCAATGAGGGCCTGGAAGGTACCGTTGTCAATATCTTCGGAGGGAACGTCAGCGTCAAAGCCTCCGATGACGGCATCAACGCCGCCAACAGCGACGCCACCTATGCCAGCGAGATGGACTATTCCATCAACATCACCGGTGGAACAACCACTGTCAACTGCAGCGGCGACGGCCTTGATTCCAACGGCAACATCAACATCACCGGCGGTCACACGACCATCAACAGCGCCTCCAACGGCGGAGAAGGCGGACTTGATTATCAGGGCTCCTGCTATGTTGCGGATGGAACCCTAACCAACTACAGCGGTGTCACCTCCGATTCCGGCATGGGCGCCATGGGCGGCATGCAGCAGGGCGCCATGGGCGGCACGCAGCAGGGACAGAACGCCGCTTCCGCCGCACAGCAGGGCGCTTCAGGCAGCACGAGTACGCAGCAGGGCCAGACAACCCAGAAACAGCAGGGCCAAAGTGCCGCTTCCGCCGCGCAGCAGGGCGCCATGGGCGGAACGACGCAGCAGGGAAAGACAGCTCAGAGACAGCAGAGCCAGAGTGCCGCTTCCGCCGCGCAGCAGGGCGCCATGGGCGGTATGCAGCAAGGTGCCATGGGCGGTATGCAGCAGGGTGCCATGGGCGGCATGCAGCAGGGTGCCATGGGCGGCAGGCAGCAGGGCAGCCGCAGATAATTCTTACTGAACCACTGGTAAGATCTCTCCATAAATGTTATAATGGGAACCTGATGGCTGCGGCCATCAGGTTTTCCGTTGTCTTGGGGGCTGCCGCAAACCAGGCGGCTTCTTCCCGCAGCAATTCTCACATGACCAGAGGCGCTCAAATATGCTTGATGAAATGACCAGTAAAGCCCTGCTCGCTAAAGAAGATGAAGCAGTCTTCACAGAGCTGGTGGAGGAAAACAGAAAATTCATAAAAAGCGCAGCTTACCGGGCCGTCCATCACTTTATCACCGAAAGCGACGATGAATGGTCTGTTTCGCTGATTGCTTTCCATGAAGCCGTCATGCAATATGATGAGAGCAAGGGGAATTTCGCGGCCTTCGCCATGCTGGTGATCCGCCGCCGCCTTCTCGACCACATGACTTCCGAACGCCGCCATATGGGGGAAATCGCCATGGAGCCCATGATCCTGGAAGGCAATCCCGAGGAGATGGAGGACCTTACGGGCGTCCAGAGCGAGACTCTGAAGAAGACCGCCGCCCTCTCCGACGAATCCTCAGCTCCCGGCAGCTCCGCCATAAAAGATGAAATCGATTCGATGCAGGAGGTCCTCAGCGCCTACGGCTTTTCATTTTTCGATCTGGCTGAATGCTCGCCGAAAGCCGGGAAGACCAAAGACGCCTGCGCGAAACTCATCAGGGCTCTTACCGCCTCCCCCGAGCTCATGGCCGAAATGCGAAAAAACCATGCCCTTCCCATTAAAGAATTATTAAAAGTCGTAAAAGTACCCCGAAAAATCGCTGAACGCCATCGAAAATATATAATAGCAGCGGCAGAAATCATCGGAGGCGAATACCCCCTGCTTACCGATTATCTCGCATATATCAGGAAAGGAATGGAAGACCCATGAAAGCGGTAGTTCTGGAAGAAAGGAACGGTGATTCCGTCGTCCTCAAGAAGGACGGAAGCATCGTTAAGATTCATAAAAAATACATGCCCGGCCAGGAGATCGACCTGCCGGATCAGAAAATCATTCGTTTCCCCCAGGCCGCGATCCTAAGGGCCGCCGCCGCGATCCTCGTCTTTGCCCTGCTCGGAAGCGGGACCTACACAACCGTCCACGCGGCCTCCTACGTCACGGTGGATGTGAATCCTTCCGTCGAATTCACGCTCAACATGTTCGACCGGGTAATCGGCATCACCGCGCTCAATGACGACGCGGAAGCCCTGGCCTCCTATCTGGAAGAAAACCGGGTCAAATGGGATTCGCTTTCCGACGCGATGGACAAGGTGACGGAATATCTGGAAAATGAAGAGCTCTTTGAAGACGAAAGCCGCTATATGCTGATTTCGGTCATCTCGGACCGGGAGCCGGATCGGACCCGCTTAAAAAAAGCGGCGGAAAATGCGGCGGAAAAAGAAAATCTTACCGCCGATATCAAGGAAGCCTCCATAAACGACCGAAAAGAGGCCATTTCAGCCAAGATGAGCACCGGCCGCTATGAAGTCATGAAGGAGCAGATCGATACGGAAGAACAGAAAGACGACAGCGTCCGGGAGTTTTTCCGCTCCGGCAGCCTGTCCGAGATTCGGGAAAAGGGCGGCTCCGCTCCCGGCAAAACAAACGGCGATGCGGGCGCGGAAATGCAGGGGCAGCCCGCCCTCAGCGAAACAAACGCTTCCGAAAGCCCGAAAAACGCCGGCCAAAAGCCATCTGAAGGCGCCGCGGCGCCGGAATTCTCCGCCCCAAGCGATAAAGACCCGCAAAACAGGCTGCCCGAAGAAGAGGCTCCGAAAGACGGCGCTGCCCCGGAAAAGGAAAAGACGCCTTCTGACGCAATCCCCTCCGAAGGCGAAGATGCCGCCCAGGGCGCTCCCTCTCAGCAGGCAGCCGGCAAGACCCAGGGCACAGCCGCCCCGGAAAATGCCGGAGGCGAAGAAGCCCCCGCCCAGGAAGCCCCCGCCCAGGAAGCTCCCGCCCAGCAGGCGGCCGGCGAGACCCAGGGCACAGCCGCCCCGGAAAATGCCGGAGGCGAAGAAGCCCCCGCCCAAGGCATTCCCGCTCAGCAGGCAGCCGAAGAACCCCAAGGCCCGGCCGCCCCGGAAAATGCCGGCAGCGAAGGCCCCGCCCAGCAGGCAGGCGGAGAAGCTCCCCGGAACAATATGGCCGCTCCCGGAGCCGCGCCTTTTACGCCCGGCCCGTAAACCCAAGGCACCGCCGGTCCATTTTACCTGCGCGGCTTCTTTTAATGTCTGCGCCCCGGAATACCGGCATGCCCGCTTCAAACACACCGACAACCAAGATCATAAAAGAGCGTTTTCCGACACGGCTCCGTGCGGGAAAACGCTCTTTTTCCTCCAGTGCGCTCAAGTTTTATTCTTCCGTAAGCTCTTTTAGATCCACCGTCTCGCGGTCTCCTTCAAGCTTACCCGAAGCTATGAGTTCCTCCAGCTCCGGAATACTCCGTTTCCCCGCAAAAAGCGACGTAAGAAGATCCTCCTTCTTTCCCGCCCCCCCAAGAAGCGAAGTCAGGATATCATTCACCGTCTGGGTCTCTCCCTTTAAGATGCTCATCACCTCTTTCTTCTTGTCCGAATCCGCTTCCCGATAGAGATCCACCAGCTTCTTCTCCGTGGAGCTAAGCTTATAGGAATCGTCAGAAGAAGTCTTTTTCCCGGAGGATGACGTTTTGCCGGAGGACGATGTTTTACCGGAAGAGGAAGTCTTTCCGGAAGACGACGTTTTGCCGGAAGAAGTCTTCCCGCCATAGGACTCCTTAGCCGCGTCCAGAAGGGACTTCTGGGTCACCCCCGTCTCCTTCGCGATCGCTCTTAGCACATCATTCGTCAGCTCCTTCTCTCCCCTTTCCGCCTTGCTGATGTCTGAAGCAGAAAGCCCGTCAATCCGGTCCGCCAGCGCGGCCTGGCTGAGCCCGGCCTTTGTCCTCGCCTCCTTGATCAATGTCCCCACCTTGTTTTTTTCTGCTGCCATGCAAACTCCTTTCCGGGCAGCCGCCCTTATTTAAAGGTTCTATATTGTTCGCTGCTGTAAACGCCCCGCTAGTATAAGAGCTTCCTGAGCACGGAAGTGGCCTCATCGATATCCAGCGGTTTGGCAATATGGGCGCACATGCCCGCCTCCAACGCGTTTTTCACATCCTCAGGAAGTACATTCGCGGTCATGGCCACAATGGGAATCGAAGCCTTTGCCTTATCCTCCAGCTCCCTGATCGCCCTTGCGGCCTCATAGCCGTTCATGACAGGCATCTGGATATCCATCAGGACAAGATCATAGCGGCCTTCTTCCGCTTCCTTCAGCATTTCGAGGGCTTCCTTCCCGTTTTCCGCCGTCTCCACCTCGAAACCGCAATCGGAAAAGACGATTTCCGCTATCTCCCGGTTGATCTCATTATCCTCCGCCAGAAGTATCCTCTTCCCCTGAAAGCTCTCCGGACCCGGCTCGGCCTCCGCCTCTTCCGGCTCCGCTTCCGGGGGAGCCTCCTCCGCGACCGGCTCCAGCGGCAGTTCGACGACGAATTCCGTTCCCTTCCCGGGAGCCGTATGGACGCGGATCCGGCCCTTCATTTTCTCCACAATGTTTTTCGTGATGGACATCCCCAGTCCGCTTCCCTGAAGCTTCGATTCCGTAGAAGTCCTTTCTCTCTCAAACGCTTCAAAGACCTTCGCGGCAAATTCTTCCGACATGCCGATGCCGTCATCCTTCACGGAAAAGACATAGAAGCCATCTTCCCGCTCCGAGACAGAGAGCGAAACGCAGCCTCCCGCAGGCGTAAACTTCAGCGCGTTGCTCAGAAGGTTGCTCAGGATCCGAATGAGCTGGATCTTGTCCGCGGAGACCTTCCGCTGAAGCACCCCGCTTTCGTCTATTGAAAAATGAAGCCCTTTCTCCTCCATCTGCTGCTCGAACAGATATCTCACATCCTCCACGATCTCATGGAGATCGCAAGGCTCCTCTGTCAGGATAAAGCGTCCGTTTTCCAGGCGGCTCATCTCCAGCACGTCGTCAACCAGGGTAAGGAGCTGCCCGCCCGCTTTCAGGATCCGATCCAGATAATGGCGAACCTGCTCCCTGTCATCCAAATCGCGCTGCGCAAGGCGGGTATAGCCCAATATGGCGTTCATCGGCGTCCGAAGATCGTGGGACACGCTGAACAAAAGCCGGCTCTTCGCCTTGCTGCCGGCCTCCGCCTCGATTCTCCGCCTCTCCATTTCCTGCTGTTTCTTCCGGATCATCTGATAGCTGTAAAAGACGGAAAGGGTTCCGGCCAGGATCAGGATTATCTGGACGAAAACGCAGCTAAGCAGAATATTCCGAATGCCGTCCTGCCCTTCATTTCCCAGAATCGTCATAATAGACCAGGCGCTCGAGGAAAAGAAGATCAGGAAGAAGAGAACGGAAGGAGAAACGACCACTCCCTTCCCTTCTTCCGTAAAATTCTTCTGCATGGTCCGCCAGTAAAAGATGTATCCCAGGACGCTCCAGCAGGCCAGAAAGAGATAGGACTCCGCAGCCATGCCGTTCACGGGCAAAAGCCCCGGCACGAGGAAGAAGACCGCGAAGAAAAGGGCGATCAGCGTCCCGGCGGCCCCGCTGGCGCAGCTTTTTGGCTGCCCTGCCCCCCGGGAACGCTTCCATACCGCCGCGGAGGCAAAGCCGTAACCCGCGACCGCGCCGAACGAGGACATGTCCACGATCCAGCCCAAGGCCGTCCTCCCAAAAAAAGACAGGACTGACGAGGACAGAATAAGAAAGAGGATGGAAAAAGAATCCTCCCGAAAACACCGGGGTAAGATCCCCCCCTCCGCCATGACCGTAAGAAGCCGTTCTCCGGCCTTGAAGAAGCCGATGAGACCCGTCAGCACGGCAGCCAGCGCAAGAGCAACCATGAAGAAAGTCCCGGAAGGTCCCATGTAATATTCCGCGGCCCTGATAAAAAGCTGCGAGGATGCGTCCTCCGTCCCTGCGGGGACAGGGATTCCGTAAACGGCCGAACTGATAAAAGTAAGCGCAAAATAGCTGAGGCCTCCGGCAAATATGGCGCTTCCAAGGACCAGAAAGACCTTTCCGGAAGACGACCGGAAGCTTCCCGGGACAAAAGCCGTCGTATCAAAGCCCACAAAAGCCCAGGGGGAGAGCAGGATGATGGCGAAAATCCCCATCAGGGTTCCCGACTCGCTTCCTTCGACTGAAAGATGAGGAAAAACCGCGGCCCCGCCTCCTTTGAGGACAGCAGCGGCAGCGAAAACAAGAATGCCTGCGGCAAGAAAAACCGCAAGAAAAGTCTGCAGGCGGCGCATAAGCCTCGTGTTGAATCTCATAAAAAGGCCGACGCCGATAATCGCCAGTTCAGAGAGGAAAGCTTCATTTAAATAAACCGCATAGCCCGCGATCTCATAATAGAATCCCCTGTGGAAGACATCCGGCAGCAGGATCCTCCCCAGAAGGGGCAGGGCCGTCGCGTTGATCGGTATGACCGCCAGATAGGAAAGGCAGAGAAACCAGGAACAAAGGAACGCGGAATCAAAGCCGAAAGCGTCCAGGGCATAGGCATAGGGGCCGCCCAGCTCATCGCTGCCGCCCATCATATACGCGAAATTATAAGCGATTACCAGCATCAAAGCCGAACTGATTCCCAGCGCGGCTGCCGTTCCCGGGACTCCGGCCTCCGGGAGAAACGTTGTCCCGGGCATAATAAAAGCGCCCCAGCCGATGATACAGCCAAAAGCAAGCGCCCAGGCGTCATACATCGAAAAGAGCGTCCCATCCGCGGTAGGTTTTCCCATCATTTTTTTCATTTCCCTGCTCCGCCGTTTCTACCTGAATCTTTCCAGGCTGTCCCCATCGGAACAGCCAGATCCGAACTGTTCGATTGCAGGGTATCCGAACGAAGCCCCCATCCGCGGAAAGACGCGGCTTCCTTTGGAAGATCCGCCGTCTTGTGCCGCTTATAAGAAACTTGCTTTGTCCGTTTCCCGCAATGATAAGTATAATTCATTTTACGGCTTAGAGCAAGATAATGCTTTTCATTTTTCAGTTCTGGGACCGCCCCAGAAGAAAAGGGCCACCGTTCCGGGTCCGGTATGGCTTCCGATCGTCGTCCCGATATCGCTGATCTCCACTTTCCCGCAAAGGTCGGGGAACTTTTCTTCAATGAGATCCGCGACGGCCCTGGCGTCCTCGTAACAGTCCGAGTGGGAAATGAAGCACTTTCCGTTATAGGAAGTCCCCCCCGCGGCGTCTTCCTCCATCTTCTTCACGATCCGGTGAATAACCTTTTTCTTGCTGCGGATCTTTTCCCTGGCAATCAGGCGTCCTTCATAATCAACGTCAAGCAGCGGGCAGATATTCAGCATCTGTCCGAAAAAACCGGCGGTCTTCGAGACCCGGCCGCCCCGGATCAGATACGTGAGATCCGAGGTAAAGAACCAGTGAATGCAGCTGAGCCGGTTCTCTTCCGCCCAGTTCCTGAGTTCCTGGAGGTCCATCCCGCCATCGCGCAGATCCGCCAGGCGGTCCATCAGAAGGCCGTAACCGGCTGACGCGGATAGAGAATCCACCACATAGACCTTCCGATTGGGATAGCGCTCCCTGAGCTCCTCCGCGGCGAGCCTGGCGGAATTGATGGAACCGGTAATGCCGGAGCTGAGCGTCAGGTGCAGGACGTCCTTTCCCTCCTTCAAGAAGCCTTCAAAATACTCCTCATACTCTTCCACGTTGATCTGGGAGGTTTTGGTCATCGCGCCTTCCCTCATCCTCTGGTAAAACTCCTTAAAGGGAACCGAACATCCAAAATCATCCTTATATGCGTTTCCATCGATCTCAAATGAAAAACAAATATGCTCGATATTCCTCGCGTTTAAGTGTTCCAGCGGGATATCCACCGTCGAGCAGCAGCTAAGCACGTAAGCAGCCATACATTCTTCACCCTTCCAATGTTTATAAATCCATTGTTTGAAGTATCTTGCGTCAGAGACAGAGTTAGTATACACCTGATAGAATCCGCTTTCCATTGACGATTTTGGCTTTTTGTATAGACTTCTTCACCGGAAGCCGAAGACGGTTAAACTGTTTATTCTTCTGGCGTTTTTCCCGCCCGGATAGTATAATATAGTAAGACTCGCCGCCGCAATATAAAAAGCCAAGGAGATAAAAAGATGGAAGAAACATACCGTATCGAACACGATTCGATGGGCGAGGTAAAAGTTCCCCGGGACAGATACTGGGGCGCCCAGACGCAAAGAAGCCTTGAGAATTTCAGGATCGGGCGGGGACGGGAAACCATGCCCCCCGAAATCATCCGGGCTTTCGGGATCCTGAAACTGGCCGCGGCCCGGGCCAACCGCGCCTTAAAGCCGGAGAAGATGACCGAACAAAAAAAGGAAGCCATTGAGCGCGCGGCAAAAGAGGTGATCGATGGGACCCTCGCGGAGCATTTCCCACTGGTCGTCTTCCAGACGGGATCCGGAACCCAGTCCAACATGAACGCCAACGAAGTCATCGCCAACCGGGCCAACGAGCTTCTGGGCTCTCCGCTCTGCCATCCCAATGACGACATCAATATGTCCCAGTCCTCCAACGACACATTTCCCACGGCCATGCACATCTCCGCCGCGCTCAGCCTCAAAGAGGAAGTGCTCCCCTCCGCGGCAAGGCTGATCGAAACCTTTAAGAGGCTGGAAGCGGAAAATGAAGGGCTGGTCAAAAGCGGCAGAACCCATCTGCAGGATGCGGTGCCGATCGCCTTCTCCCAGGAGATCAGCGGTTGGAGAAGCTCCCTGGAAACGGACTGCCGGCTTATTGAGCTGGCCCTTGAGCCTTTACGCGAGCTGGCCCTTGGGGGCACGGCGGTGGGGACCGGACTCAACGCGCCGAAAGGCTTCGCGGAAGCCGCGGCGAAAGAGATTTCCAACATCTGCGGAGAGAACTTCATTTCCGCCGGGAACAAATTCCACGCCCTCAGCAGCAAGGACGAAATTGTCTTCGCCCACGGAGCCCTGAAAGCCCTGGCCGCCGACCTATTAAAGATCGCCAACGACGTCCGCTGGCTGGCCAGCGGCCCCAGATGCGGGCTGGGGGAGATCTTTATCCCGGAAAATGAGCCCGGCAGCTCCATCATGCCCGGCAAGGTGAACCCAACCCAGTGTGAAGCCCTGACCATGGCCGCCGTCCAGGTCATGGGGAATGACGCCGCCATCGGATTCGCCGCCTCCCAGGGAAACTTCGAGCTTAACGTCTTCATGCCGCTCATCGCCGACAACTTCCTCCGGTCCGCCCGCCTCCTTGCGGACGCCATGGAATCCTTCCGAATCCACTGCGCGGAAGGAATCCGCCCGAATTCGGAGAAGATGCGTAAAAACCTCCATGATTCCCTCATGCTGGTAACGGCCCTGAACCCCTATATCGGCTATGAGAACGCCGCCAAAGCGGCCAAGCTCGCCTACAAGGAGAACATTTCCCTGAAGGAAGCCTGCCTGAAGCTCGCGCTCCTTGATGAGAAAACCTTCGACGAGGTATTCCATCCCGAGGAGATGGCTTATCCCCATTGAGTTCCCGCAAAAGGAGTGATGCCATGAAGCACTTAAAGAAACTGACTCTTCTGCACTCGAATGACCTGCACGGCGACTTCCTGGCCGAAGAGATCGACCGGAATCTGGTGGGAGGAGTCTCCCGCCTCTCCGGCTATATCAGCAAAGTCCGGAACGAAGAGAAAAATGTCCTCTACACAATCTCCGGGGATATGTTCCGGGGTTCTCTCATCGACAGCGAATTTCTGGGCGTTTCCACCATCGAGATCATGAACCTGCTGGCCCCGGACGTGGTGACGCTGGGCAACCACGAGGTGGATTACGGCCTGGCCCACCTTCTGTTCCTGGAGAAATGCGCCTCCTTTCCCATCATCAACGCCAATCTGTATATCAAGCTGAACGGAACCCGCCTCTTCACGCCTTATTACATCAAGGAGATCGACGGGATGCGCATCCTTTTTATCGGTATCCTGACCGAGGAGGTTCTGGCGCGTACAAAGATGGAGGGCCTGGTCGGAACCCTGGTGGACGTCAGGGAGGCCGCCTTAGAGATTGGAAAAATCTGCGACGCCTACCGCACGGACGACATCGATCTCACCGTGCTTTTGACCCACATCGGGTTTGAAAAAGACAGGGAACTCGCTTCCATGCTCAATCCGGCCTGGGGCGTGGACCTCATCATCGGAGGCCACAGCCATACGCTGCTCGATAAGCCCTGTGTCGCTGCCGGCATCCCCATCGTCCAGGCGGCGGTCGGAACGGACCAGGTCGGCCGCTTTGATATTCTTGTGGACACCGACAACAACTGCATGGACTCCTACACCTGGAAGCTCATTCCCATCACGGACGAAAACTGCCCCCGGGATACCGCGCTTGAAGAGATCATCAGCAAATACAAGCTGGTCACAGATGCCAAGTACAACCGCATCCTGACCCGTTTTCCCCGCGCCTACAGCCATCCCCGCCGGAATATGGAGACGGAGCTTGGAAACCTTTTCGCCGAATGTCTGCGCCGGCAGCTCGGCGTCGACCTGGTACTCCTGGCCTCCGGCAGCATCCGGGTCCCCTCCTTGGGTCCCATTGTGACGCTCAAGGATTTCGTCACAGCTTTCCCCTTCGAGGACTCTGTCCACGAGTTCAGGCTGACCGGAGCCCAGCTGCGCCGCGCCGCCGCCTTCCTCCTTCGGGACGAATCTTTCACGGAAGGCTCGCACACCGAGTGGTATCAGTATTCGGAAGGCTTCCGCTGCGTCTACGACCGGCCGACCCGCAGCATCCTCTCCCTTGCCATGAACGGCCGCGAGGTTCGGGACGAGGACCTTTTTACCGTTGCCATGCAGGAATATCACTTCCTCGGCATGAAAGACTTTCTGGATGTATCCCTCGAAGAAGTTCAAAAAAACGGACCTATAAGGATGATTGCCAGTATGGCCAGGAATGTCCTGGAGGAGCATTTCGGTTCCCACGAGCTCATCCGGCTTGACGGGGAGCCCCGGCTCATCATCCGCGAATAAGCTATTGTCCTAAAAAGGGACGGCTCTCATTGGAGAACCGTCCCTTTTTTACCCTTTTCAGCTCCCTTACGCCCGCTTTCTCCGGAACGATCCTCCTCAAGGAGGCACCCTTTCCTTTTTACACGAATTAACTGTTGACATCTGTTATATACTGTTATATACTGTTTATAAAGGAGGGATAACATGCATATTATTCTGAACAACTCTTCCATGATCCCCATCTACGAGCAGTTGATGGAACAGATCAAATCCGAGATCATCTGCGGGAATCTGAAAGAAGGGGACGCCCTTCCTTCCGTCCGCAGTATGGCCGCGGAAATGCGGATCAGCGCCCTCACCGTGAAGAAGGCCTACGATAAGCTGGAGCAGGAAAACTACATAGTGACTGTTCACGGCAAAGGCAGCTTTGTCGCCGCCACGGATACCGGACTCGCCGCGGAGGCCAGGCGTTCCGCCGCCGAGGAAAAGCTCTCCGAGGCGCTCGACGCTGTCAAAGCCTCAGGCATGACGAAGGAAGAAATATACGATTTGATTTCCATTTTACTGGAGGATCCATCATGATTGAAATTAAAGATCTGTCAAAAAATTACGGTGATTTCCACCTGAACATCAGTCTCAGGATCGAGGAGGGCCGCGTGACCGGCCTCGTCGGACGAAACGGCGCCGGCAAGAGCACCGCCATCAAGTCGATTCTCGGGCTCATCAAACCGGATGGAGGCTCTGTCACGGTCATGGGCAAGGATTCGGCCCGTCTCACTGCCGCGGACAAGGAAAATTTCGGCGTCGCCTTCTCCGACTCCGGCTTCTCCACCTATCTCACCATCAGGGACGTCGTCCTGATCCTCGAGAACATGTACAAAGATTTTGACAAGGCAGCCTTCCTTGACGCCTGCAAAAAATGCCGCCTGCCGGAAGACAAACGCCTCAAGGACTTTTCCACCGGCATGAAAGCCCGCCTCCGCGTGCTCATCGCCTGCTCGCACAGGGCAAAGCTTCTCATTCTCGACGAGCCGACGGCCGGCCTCGACGTGGTTGCGAGAAATGAAGTGCTCGATATGCTTCGAAACTACCTCGCCGAGGACCCGGGCCGCAGCATGCTGATCTCCTCCCACATCTCCTCCGACCTCGAAGGCCTCTGCGACGACATCTACATGATCCACAACGGGAAGATCGTACTCCACGAGGAGACCGACGTCATCGTCTCCGAGTACGCGCTCCTAAAGCTCACCCCCGCTCTCTACGAGACCATCGACAAGAAGTACCTGCTGGTCACCAGAAAGGAACCCTTCGGTTACTCCTGCCTGACAAACCAGCGCCGGTATTACGCCGAAAACTATCCGAACGTTGTCATGGAAGCCGGCAATGTGGACGATCTCATCATCATGCTCTCAAAGGAGGAATAAATATGAAAGGACTTCTCGTAAAAGACTTCTGCCTGCTCCGTCAGCGAATTAAATTCTTCATCCTGCTCTTCCTGCTGACTATTTTCATGACCTTCTCCATGGACAGCGCCTCTTTTGCGGTCGGCTGGGTCTCCATGCTCATGGCCATCTTATCGCTCAGCACCCTGTCCTACGACGAGTACGACAACTGCATGCCTTTCCTCATGTCGCTGCCGGCCTCTCCCCGGGATTACGCTCTGGAAAAATACTGTTTCAGCTTTCTCTGCGGCCTCGCGGGCTGGATCGTCGCCGTCGTCATGATGCTGCTGACCCTGATCGTGCAGGGAAAAACCGGAGTCCTCGTTGAAGAACTTCTCGGCTCCTTCATGATCATCCCGGTCGCCCTGATCCTCCCCGCCTGCTGCATCCCCGTTGAGCTCAAATGGGGAGCAGAAAAAGGCCGCATGTACCTGTTGGTCGTCTACGGCATCTTTTTCGCCTTACTTGGCATCGCCTACAGGTTCCTTCCTAAAATGTCCGGAACATTCTTCGCAAAACTCGACGCAGCCGTCAAACCCCAGACGGTTCTCATCCTGCTGATCATTCTGGCAGTCCTCATCACCGCCGTCTCCGTGATGATCAGCTTCCGGATCGTCGACAAAAAAGAATATTGATCACAAAAAGATACCCCGCTGCCGGAAACTCCGACAGCGGGGATTATATCATCACCGCGGAAAATGAAAAACTGTTCACTGATAGAGTTCATCCCAGAACCGATTCTCGTACCCGGCACATGTCGCAAAGATCCGGCACAGTCTCTCCTGCTCTTCCCCGCTGATCTCTTTCGCCTCCTCGTCCAGGACTTTGACCCAGCGGCTGTTCGCCTCTTTATAGCCCGGACCCGCGTAGGAGTCAAACCAGCTCTTATAGGGGGACTTTTCCGTCTCCTCAGGGTATCTTTCCAGGATAGTCTCGCCGATGTAAGCATATACCCAGGAGCACTGCAGGAGGGCTGTCAGACCTGCGAGAAGCCCTTCATTTGCAAGCTGTCGCCCCATGTAACCGACGTATTCGATAATGACAGGAAATCTCTCCGCCTCTGAAATGTCCTCGTCCGTGACGCCGATCTTCTTCATGTTCGGGACGTGGACGCTTGTTGTCTCCCGTTCCGTCTCCGCTATGACGCCTGTGAGGAAGCTTTTAAGTGCAGGATCATCCGTACATTCCAGTGTGCCCTTTAAGATGCCGATGTAGTCCAGAAGATACAGATAATCCTGGATCATGTAGCGCCTGAAGCGGGCTTCGTCCAGCGTCCCCTTCGCCATCGCAAGCACAAAAGGCTTATGGGCAGCCTCCCTCCAGAGATCGATCGCCTTTTCATACAGTTGATCAGAAAGCTTCATGACAGGTTCCCTTATTTTTCCGCGATGATTGCCACGTAACCTCCGCTCTTGTACCCTTCGGCCACCTCCTCGGGTTCCTCGTTGGTGTAGAGCGGATTTTTGATGAGTGTCTGGTAAAATGAAAACCTTTCAACACCTAAACCTTTCAGCACCCCGATCTTCTCCTCCGTCGAGTGCCAAACGCCTGAGCTCGCCAGCCCCAGCGGGTACGGCAGCGCCGGCATCGTGCCCTCAAGGTACTCGTGCTCGTAGGTGCCGAGGCTCTTGCCGAGAAGATACATGAACCCAAATGCGCTCTCCTTCGGGACGTCCAGCAGGATCAGCTTCCCGCCCGCTTTCAGTGCCTTAAGGCTCTTTTCATACACCGGTTTAAGATCCTCCATGTAGCTCGAGCTCCCGTTGAAATAGATGATATCATAATTCTCGTCCGGCAGGTCAACGTCCTCGATCATCCCGTATTTGATCACATTCACGCCGCGCTTTTCGGCGATCTGCCCCATGTCTTTTGAAGGCTCGATTCCCTCAATATTTGAGCTGTCAATGTAGCTCTCGAAGAGGCCGCTGCCGCAGCCGACCGAAAGGAGCTTCTTGCCGCTGATGTCTCCCAGTACTTTCTTGAAGAGCCGGAGCTCGCTGGTGAAGAGGTTTTCATTTTTCATGAACCACTCATCGTAAAGATTTGCATAGCCGTCAAATTTCTGTCTCGTCCCCTCACTCATGGCAGCCCTCCTCAAACAAAGCAAAGTTGTGGGCCATCGGCCCGGAACCCTTGCCGAGATCCAGCTTAAACGCCAGCGCGCCCGACAGGTACTCTTTTGCGAGCTTCACAGACTCTGCCAGAGTGTAACCCTTCGCGAGGTTGGATGCAATCGCGCTCGAGAGCGTGCAGCCGGTCCCGTGAGTGTTCGGATTGTCGATCCTCTGGCCCTTAAACCAAATGGGACGAACGTCTTCCGGTCCGAAGAGGACGTCGTTCGCGTCGTTGATCCGGTGACCGCCCTTGACCAGGACCGAACACCCGTAAAGCCCGTGGAGGACTTCAACTGCTTTCTCCATATCTGCCTCGTCTTTGATCGTCATGCCCGAGAGAATTTCCGCCTCGGGGATATTCGGGGTGATCACAGTCGCGAGCGGCAGAAGTCTCTTTTTCAGGGTCTCCACAGCGTCCTCCGCGATGAGGCGCGCGCCGCTCGTGGCCACCATGACCGGATCCACAACAATGTTGCGAGCTTTATAATACTTCAATTTATCCGCGATGACCTCGATGAGTTCAGCCGAGGAGACCATCCCGATCTTGACCGCATCCGGGAAAATATCCTCAAACACAGCGTCCAGCTGCCTGCCTAAAAACTCGGGTGATGCCTCCATAATTCCTGTTACGCCGGTCGTGTTCTGGGCGGTGAGAGCTGTCACGGCGCTCATCGCGTACACTCCATTCATGGTCATCGTTTTGATGTCTGCCTGGATACCGGCGCCTCCGCAGGAATCGGATCCCGCGATCGTCAATGCTTTTTTCATAGTCTTCTCCTTTCCAAAGCATTTACCTTTTATATAGCGACAGAGAGTGGTGCCCCCGGTCTGCCGCTTTATCTATCGATTACAGCCGCTGCATCAGCTCCCCTAGGGAGCCCACATACAGCCCAGCCGTCTCCTTCATTCCCTTCTGGTCGGACTCCCCGTCCTTATCGAACACCCCGACCGTGTGATAGCCCGCCTTCGCCGCGGTCCTGAGCGCATAGAGCGAATCCTCAAAAACGCAAATCTCGTCCCTCTTGAGCCCCATAAAATCCGCCGCCGCATCGTAAATCTCCGGCGAATGCTTGCTCGATCCAACCTCCGCGCTCGTAAAGATCCTCTCCATGAAAATGAGAAGCCCGTTCCTTTCAAGCGCCGCCTCGACATGCCCCCGCGGGCTCGACGTCGCCGCGGTGATCCGCATATGAGCTGTTTTCATTTTCTCAAGGAGCTCTTTCGCACCGGGCTTCGCCTGCACTTCATAAAAATAAAAGTCCCTCAGCATCTTACTGAGCCCGTCCCGGATCTCCTCCACAGTGCTCTCCGGCAGGTAGTGGTCCTTAAGATAGGCCGCCCCCTGCTCCATGCTCATGGAAAAGAGGATCTTCGCGAGTCCTTCCTCGGGCTCAGCGCCCCGGCTCCTCACATATCTCGCCCCGAGGTCCGTCCAGATCGCCATCGAGTCGATGAGGACGCCGTCGACGTCGAAGATCACGCCCTTAATTTCTGCCCCTAACTTCATAGTCACCTCTGGCGCACAGTTTCAAACGTAACCTTCTTAAGCTCCTCTGCCGCCTTTTTGATATCCTTCTGCGCATAGATCGCGCTGATCACCGCAATCCCGACGATGCCGCTGCCCGCAAGCTGCGGCGTATTTTGCAGCGTGATCCCGCCGATCGCCACGACCGGGATCGACACCGCCTCGCAGATTGCCTTCAGCGTCTCAAAGGAGACGTCGTCCGCATCGTCCTTGGACCCGGTCGGAAAGACCGCCCCGACGCCAAGATAGTCCGCTCCGCGCCGCTCTGCGAGGATCGCCTGCTCGACCGTCTGGGCCGACACGCCGAGGATCTTGTCCGGCCCGATCAGGGCCCTCACGTCGCCGGCCTCCATATCGCTCTGCCCCACGTGGATCCCGTCCGCGTTCATCCTGACCGCGATATCGACGTTGTCATTCACGATAAAGGGCACGCCGTACTCCTTCGCCAGCGCCTGCAGCTCGACCGCCTCCTCGTAAAAATGCGCATCGTCCAGCTTCTTCTCCCGCAGCTGCAGGAAGGTCACGCCGCCCTCCAGGCTCTCGCGGACCACGTCGTACAGCGTCCGCTCGCCCAGCCAATAGCGGTCCGTGACCGCGTAGAAGAGCAGCTGCTCCGCCAGTTTCTCTCTCATCTCAGCTCTCATCGCCCCATAACACCTCATCTGATTTCAAATTTAGCGCCCGCGTCCAGGATCGCCCCGTTCATGTTGTAGATGGCGTCGATGATGCGGTTCCTGTAAGTCGAATTGCCTTCTCCCTCCTGCATGTACTTCCAGCCGATCTCGCCGGCGAGGCCCATCGCGCAGACCGCTGCGGCCGCCGCCTCAAGCCGATTCTTCGGGTTCGCGACCAGAAATGCGGTCATCAGCCCGGACAGCTGGCAGCCCGTACCGGTGATCCTGCCCATCTCCGGGCGGCCGTTTCTGATCACATAGCACTTCTTATCATCCGCCACGAGGTCGATTGCCCCGGTGATCGCGATGATCGAACCGGTCTTCGCGGCCAGTTCCTTGGCAAACTTCACAGCCCCGTCCAGCGTCTCCTCCGTGACTGCGTCCGCCACGTCCGCGTCCACGCCCTTGGTGGTGCCGCTGCCGAGAGCGAGGGTTTTAATTTCCGAAATGTTGCCCCGAATAACCGTAAAATGAATCTCCTCCATCAGCCCGACCGCCGTATCCGTGCGGAGCCTGGACGCGCCCGCACCGACCGGATCGAGCAGGATCACATGCCCGAGTTCCTGTGCCTTTTTGCCCGCGCGGTACATCCCCCTGATGCTTCTCTCATTCAGCGTTCCGATATTGATATTGAGACCTCCGCAGATGGAGGTGATATCCTCGACGTCCTCCGGCTCGTCCGACATGATCGGGCTGCCGCCGCACGCGAGCAGCACATTTGCGACGTCGTTGACCGTCACATAGTTGGTGATGTTGTGGACCAGAGGCACATTTTTTCTGACGTTCTCGATGCAGTTTCCAAGCATAATTC
>JAILID010000095.1 GCA_024695465.1 Lachnospiraceae bacterium
GCACAGGGACATGAGACAGAGCTATGTCTATTCCGAAGCGGCCATCATGCCGATCGCGGTAAAAGACGGAAACAATCAGTATTCCTACGTCGGGATTTCCGAACGGCTGGGACCGGAAATCTTCAGGGATATGGAGGGAAAACTGGAAGAAGCGGTGAAGACGGCAGAAGAGCTTCTTAACGCGGAACGCATGGTCCCCGGTGAATATGAGATCATTACCTCGCCTGAGGTCAGCGGCCTTATCGCGCATGAAGCCTTTGGCCACGGCGTGGAGATGGATATGTTTGTCAAGAACCGGGCGCTTGGCGCGCAGTACATAGGAAAACGGGTCGGCAGCGGGCTGGTTACCATGCACGAAGGCGCCGCGGCCGACCGCCAGGTGTCAAGTTTCGCCTTTGACGATGAGGGGACTTTGGCCAAAGACACCATCGAGATCCGAAACGGCATCTTGGAGACCGGGATATGCGACGCCCTCTCAGCCCTTCGCCTCGGCACGAAGCCCACGGGCAACGGCAAACGCGAGAATTTCGAGCATAAGGTTTATACCCGGATGACGAACACGATTTTCGACTCCGGCAGCGATTCCCTGGAAGATATGATCGCTTCCATTAAATACGGCTTTCTCCTTTGCGGCATGCAGTCGGGCATGGAGGATCCCAAGCACTGGGGGATCCAATGCATCGTGGAAAGGGGCTATGAGATCAGGGACGGACAGCTGACCGGCAAGGTGATGTCGCCCATTATCATGACGGGCTATGTACCGGAGCTGCTCGGCTCCATCTCCATGCTGAGTCCGGACCGCCGGCTTTTCGGCTCCGGCGGCTGCGGAAAAGGCTATAAGGAGTGGGTAAAGGTTTCCGACGGCGGTCCTTATATGAAGGCGAAAGCGAGGTTGGGTTGATGAAGGATTTTATTACAGATATACTGAAGGCTTCCTCCGCAGACGGATGGACGGTAAGCGATCAGGAAAACGAAGGCTGGGAATTCTATTTTATCCGTCACCGGCTCGATCAGAACCGGGTTCGTCACACGGAACACATTACGCTCACGGTCTATAAGCGATTGGAAGACGGGAAATATCTGGGCAGCGCCTCCGCGAAGCTCTCCCCTGCGGCGGACCGGGAGGAGGCCCGGGCACTGGTGGATTCGCTGCTGAAAGAAGCGGAGCTCGTAAAGAATCCGTATTATGAACTGGCCCCTCCGGCTGACGCTGCGGCGGAAGCGGATACGGAAGCGGACGTCATGGAAATTGCCGGGGACTTTATCCGTACTTTGAAGAATCTGCCGGAGACCGGCGGAGAGGACATCAACTCCTACGAGATCTTCGCGGACCGGATCCGCAGCCGTTTCCTTTCCTCCACGGGCATCGATATCCGCTATAATCGGACGCTTTCCAAGGCGGAAGTGGTTGTCAACGCGAGAAATGAAGGGCACGAGATCGAGCTGTACCGCATGTACAGCTCCGGGAGCTGCGACAGCCGGGGCCTGGCGGAGGAAATCAGCCGGACCATGCAGTACGGCAGGGACAAGCTTCATGCCCAAAAAACGCCTTACCTTGGATGCTGCGACGTGATTTTGTCCACGGATGCGGCGCTTGAGGTCTACCGCTATTTTATTGACCGCATGTCGGCAGGTCTCAAGTATCAGGGCATATCGGACTGGGAGATCGGCGGGGAAGTCATTAAGGGGGCTGAAGGGGATAAGGTGACGCTGGAGGCCGTAAGGATCCTGCCCAACTCCTCAGAGAACGCCCCTTATGACAGCGAAGGAGCGCCCCGCAGGGATCTCATGATCCTGAAAGACGGAATCGCGGTGAACTATTTCGGATCCCGCCAGTTTTCCTCTTATCTGGGGCTGGAAGATTCCTTCATCCCCGGAAATTTTGCGGTTTCAGGCGGAAAGAAGACGGCGGCGGAAATCCGCAGCGGCCGCTATCTGGAAGTCGTGGAGTTTTCGGATTTTCAGGTCAGCGCCTTCAACGGGGATATTTTCGGCGAGATCCGTCTGGGTTATCTGCATGACGGAGACAGGGTCACTGTTTTGGAGGGCGGTTCCGTATCGGGGACGATGCGGGAATTCGCAAAGAATCTCCTGATGTCGAAAGAGCGGAAGCAGTATGATAATATGCTGATCCCGGAAATCACAAGGCTGGCGGACGTAAGCATTACCGGCGCGGAATAACAGAATAAGAACGGAAGGTACAGAACGTGAATAAAGAAAGAAGCAGCTTTTCAAACAAACTGGGTTATGTCCTGTCGGCGGCGGGAGCCTCGGTGGGACTGGGCAACATCTGGCGTTTCCCCTATCTGGCCGCGAAATACGGGGGAGGGATCTTCCTCCTGGTGTATGTGATCCTGGCCGTCACCTTCGGATATACGATGATCATGGCGGAGACGGCTATCGGGAGAGCGAGCAAAAAGAGTCCGGTAGGGGCTTTCCAAAGCTATGGCAGCAGCTTCTTTCACCGCTTCGGCGGCTGGATCAACGCCATTATCCCCGCCCTGATCTGCCCCTACTATTCGGCAATCGGCGGCTGGGTTACAAAGTATTTCTTTGAATACCTTCGCGGCAGCACAGAGGAGATCGTCGAAGACGAATATTTCAGCGGCTTTATCGGGGGAGGCTTTGAACCGGAATTCTGGTTTGTCGTCTTTATGACTATCGTACTGCTGGTCATCTTTTTCGGCGTCCAGAAAGGGATCGAGCGGGTCTCTCGCGTCATGATGCCGGTTCTTCTGCTGCTGGCCCTGCTCATTGCCGTTTATTCGATTTCCCTTCCCGGCGCGGCGGAAGGCGTCAAGTACTTCCTGATACCGAATTTCTCCAATTTTTCACTGATGACCGTCGTGGCCGCCATGGGACAGATGTTCTACTCGCTTTCCATCGCCATGGGGATCCTCATCACCTTCGGCTCCTACATGAAGGAGGATGTCTCCATTGAGAGCGCCACCGTCCAGGTGGAGATCTTTGACACCGGCGTCGCGGTTCTGGCAGGCCTTATGATCATACCGGCGGTTTTCGCGTTTTCCGGCGGAGATCCGGGCGCGCTGAACGCAGGCCCGGCGCTCATGTTTGTCACGATTCCCAAAGTCCTGGCCTCGACCGGTTTTGCCCGGATAGGAGGCGTTATCTTCTTTTTGATGGTATTATTCGCAGCGCTTACCAGCGCGATCGCGCTTACCGAAAGCGCGGCAGCTACGATCGAAGACGAGCTGGGCTTCAGCCGGAAGAAGGCGACGGTCCTCATGGGCGTTTTCATGATCGTCCTGGGAACCTTTTCCTCCCTGGGCTACGGTCCCCTTGCCGTGATCAAAATCATCGGTATGGAATTCCTCGATTTCTCTGATTTCCTGACCAACACGATCATGATGCCGATCGCCGCCATGTGCATCTGCATCCTGGTTACCCGCTCGATCGGCCTTGACCGGATCGCGGATGAAGTCAAAAAGAACGGCTGCGCCTTCCGCAGGCAGGGAATCTTCGAGATAACCATCCGTTACTTCAGTCCGGTTATCCTGGCCATCATTCTTCTTAGTTCTATCGCCAACGTGTTCGGATGGATATCCATGTAAACGCTTCTGAAAGCAGGAGCTGTGAGGTTGAAAATGAAGACCGTAACAAAATTTTTTGATGAACTCACTACGAGGGAACTCTATGAGATCCTGAAAACAAGGGCGGAAATCTTTGTGGTGGAACAGGACTGTCCCTACCAGGATCTGGACGGCAGGGATTACGAGAGCCTTCACTTCTTCTATGAAGACGGCGGCCGGGTGATTGCCTACCTAAGGGCCTAT
>JAILID010000096.1 GCA_024695465.1 Lachnospiraceae bacterium
TATCTCAGGCCTCTTTATGACGCTCTCTATGAGATCATGGGGGCGGAGAATTATCTCAGGAATTCGGAAAAGGGACTGATCGAGGTCGCTCCTCTTGCATATATGAGGGGGAGGACGCTGGACAACGCTTTTATCATCCTGGATGAGGCCCAGAATACGACCCCGGCCCAGATGAAAATGTTTTTAACCCGCATCGGTTTCGGTACAAAGGTCGTCGTTACCGGCGACCGGACGCAGAAGGATCTGCCGGGGGGAGCGGCCAGCGGGCTCGATGAGGCTTACAAGGTGCTGAAGAAGATCGATGAGATCGGCTTTATGGAACTGACCTCGAAGGACGTGGTGCGGCATCCGCTGGTGCAGAAGATCGTGCAGGCCTATGAGGTCTACGAGGCAAAAAAACCGAAAGAGAAGTCTTCCGAACAGTATGTCCGGATCAGACGGAGGATGAGATGAGAATTTCGATTGAAAATGAATACAGCGGCGGAGATTTTGCCCGGATCCTTCCCTTTGATTACCAGAAAACGGCGGAGGATGTGGCGGCTGCGGCTCTCAGACTGGAAAATTGTCCCTTCGAGGCGGCCGCGGACATTCTGCTGACCGGGGATGAGGAGATGCGGGCCATCAACCTTGAGACCCGTAAGATTGACAGGACGACGGATGTGCTTTCTTTTCCGGCAAATGAATTTGAACAGCCGGGGGATTTTTCCTGTATCGAGGAGGGATCGCCGGATTCGTTCGACCCGGACAGCGGGGAGTTTCTTCTGGGCGATATCGTTCTTTCGCTTCCCAGGATCCGCGAGCAGGCCGCGTCCTTCGGGCACAGTACCCGGAGGGAATACGCGTTCCTGATTGCGCACAGCATCTTCCATCTGCTGGGCTATGACCATATGTCTCCGGAGGAGGAGGCGGTTATGATGAAAAAGCAGGAGACGGTGCTTGAGATGCTTGGTATCCGCAGGGAGGAGAAATGGTGAGAATGAGAAGGATTTTGCTGATGGCGGCGCTTTTGATGCTGCTGTTCCTAAACGCCTGCGGAATGCCGGGAGAAGAAGCCCGGCCGGCCTATCTCTCTTTTTGGAGGCTGGTGGATTCCCTTGATGAATCCGGGGATGAATTGATTGAGGAAGAGCTGATCCCTACTCCGGCTCCGGATGAGGATATCATTCCGAAAGATACCCCGACGCCGACCCCGACCCCGACGCTGACCCCGACTCCGACGCTGACTCCTACCCCGGCTCCGACTCCGAAGCTGCCGGAGGGCATGGCGCTCAGCACCCTGACCGGGGAGCCGGTAACGAAAGAGACGGAGGCGCTGCGGCCGGCCGCTTTTATGATCGATAACGTAGATGGCGCGCTTCCCCAGAGCGGGATCTCGAAGGCTTCCATGTATTATGAGTCTGTGGTGGAGGGGAAGCTGACCCGGATCTGCGCGGTGTTTGAGGATTACCGGGGGATTCCGAGGATCGGGCCGCTTCGGAGCTGCCGCGATTATTTCATCTCCCTCGTCAACGGGCTCGATCCGCTCTACGTTCATTACGGGCAGGCGGCTTACGCGCTTCCCTACCTGGAGTCGGATTACGTGGACAATATTTCGGGGCTTCTGGGATCGAATTCTTCTTATTTTTATCGGGACAATTCCCTCCATTCCGCGCCCCATAACGCCTATGCTTCAGGCGACGCCATGCTGTCCGCGGCGGGGAGTCTGGGTTATCGTACGGATCACGACGACTCCTATCATCCCATGTTCCTCTTCGCTAAGGACGGCGGGGAAGTGACGAATGAAGGCGGGCAGGCGGCCTCTTTTGTCGCGCCGGGTTATCAGATCAATAATCCCAGATTCTATCTCAGGGAGGATGGGCTTTATTACCGTTACCAGTACGGCGGAGCGCACATCGATGCGGACAGCGGCGAACAGCTGGCCGTTAAGAACATTATTGTCGAGTTCATGAATCATGACCGCTATCAGGGGACGGGCTATCTGCATTTTGACACCACTTTGGGCGGAAACGGTATGTATATTACGAATGGCAAAGCCGTTCCGATCACCTGGGAGCGGCCGGATTTCTACGGGGAGGTGACCTACCGGACTAAGGACGGCAGCCAGCTCGTCATGAATACGGGAAAGACCTGGGTGCTGGTGGTACAGAACGAGTATATCCGGAATTTCAGAATCGGGGCTTCCGAGGAGAGCGCGGTTCAGGCGGTGTCCGAGGAGGAGGCCCAGGCGGCGGAGCGCTACAGCTCGGAATGGCAGGCTTCTTATGAGTATCAGGAGCCTAATTATCTGGCCATGATGTACCAGGTGCTGCAGCAGAATCTGGAAGCCCATGGGGGAAAGACGAAAGTAGAGGGGTAAGGTCTTCATTTATGACAAGAGAAGAAGTGAAGGATAAAAAGAGAATTGTGATCAAGATCGGGTCGTCCTCGCTGGTGCATCCGGAAACCGGTCTTTTGAATCTTCCCAAACTGGAGATCCTGGCCCGGGAGGTTTCGGATCTCAGGAACCGGGGCAAGGAAGTCGTGATCGTCTCCTCCGGGGCGATTGCGGTCGGAAGGGCTTCGATGGGAATTAAGGTCTGCCGGAGCCTTAAGGAGAAGCAGGCCTGCGCCGCGATCGGGCAGGTCATGCTGATGGGGATCTACCAGAAGTTTTTCGCCGAGTACGGACAGACCGTGGCCCAGATCCTCATGGACAAGAAGACGGTTACGGATACGGAGAGCCGGAGGCACGCGAGGAATACCTTTAACGAGCTCTTTGAGCTGGGGGCCGTTCCGATTGTCAACGAGAATGATACCGTGGCGACCTACGATATCGAGTTCGGCGACAACGACCGGCTTTCGGCGGTGGTGGTGGCTCTCATCAAGGCGGATCTGCTGATCCTGCTGTCCGATATCGACGGGCTTTACAGCGATGATCCGAGATCGAATCCAAACGCCCGCTTCATTCCGGAGGTGAAGGAGCTGGACGGGCATTTTATGGAGATGGCCAAGGGTTCGACCGGCAGCGATTTCGGGACCGGGGGAATGGCGACCAAGCTGATTGCCGGTGAGATCGCTTCCGGGGCCGGAGCGGAGATGATCATTGCGAATGCGGATGATTTTCATATTATCCACCGTCTGATCGACGGAGAGGAGCTTGGAACGATCTTCAGGGCCAATCCCAGAGAAGAGTTTGCGCTTATTGATTATCTGGAGAAAATGTAAAGATGGATAAGTCTGAAATCCGGAGTAAGATACAGGGGATGCGGAAGGATCTTCCGCCTGAGACGATCAGGGAGCTGAGCGGCAGGATTGCCGCTCAGCTTTTAACGCTTCCGGAGTACCTGCATTCGGCGATTGTGCTCTGCTATATCGCTATGGGAGGCGAGGCTTCGACGGAGGAAATCATCAGGAACGCGCTGGCCGATGGGAAGATCGTAGCGGTTCCCCGGGTTCTGGGAAAGGACATGGTCTTTGTCCGAATCCGGGAGCTCTCCGGTCTTAAGAGAAGCCGCTTCGGAATCCTTGAACCGGAAGATCTTTCGAACACATTGGATGCGGCGGCTTTCGGGCGTGAATGGACGCTGGATCTGGTTCCGGGACTGGCTTTTGACCGCGAACTCAATCGGGTCGGCTACGGGGGCGGTTATTACGACCGCTTTATGGCTTCCTTTCCGCGTACTTTTCATCTGGCGCTGGCCTTTCATTTTCAGCTGCTGGAAGCCTGTCCGCATGAGCCTTTCGACGTGAGGCCGCGGGCGCTGCTTACCGAGAAGGAGCTGATCCGAAGAGAAGGCGCTTCCTTTTCCGGGATCGGAGGAAAGCCCATGTCTTGACATTTTCGGG
>JAILID010000120.1 GCA_024695465.1 Lachnospiraceae bacterium
AGTCGACTCCATCCTCAAAAAGGGAAACCGTTTTCCCATTGACCAGCAGGTCCGTGATCCAGGTTATGACCTCCAGGGTCTCTCCGTCGTTGATCGCTTCAATTACTGCGTCTTTGTAGTCGTTCATTGTTATTTTCTTTCTCCCGGTGTTTTACCCCGCCGGGAGGGTGTGGTGGTTTTATTTCTGATCCAGGGAAGCCTGCAGGATGCTGTAGCCTCCGAAGCGCTTGAAGTAGTGTTTCCAGCTTCCGTCTTTCATTTTCTTGCTGACCGGGTATGTGATCCCGCCGCGGGGTCCGATGAAAAGGTGGGCGCGATCTCTGCAGTAAATCTCGGCCATGGTTCCTTCGTCTCCGATCATTCCGATCTCTACTACTACGGAAACGAAGTATTCGTTTTCAGAAACCGTGAATTCCTTGAATTCGTACTTGTTGCAGTGGGTTCCGTGTTCTTTTTCGGCAAGTCTCTTGATCTGTGCGATCGCTTTTTCCTGGGCTTTTGTAATCATCTTGTTCCTCCTCTATGTTTATTACATTTGTTCAAAGCGGATGTTGTTGATCTTCCCGCCTTCTCTCTCGATGCTCATCTTGATTTCGTTGACTTCCTGCCAGGATCTGGCTTTTGCCATCATTTCAACCTTGCTTCCGTCTGCTCTTTTTGCGGTGTAGTCGATTTTCCAAATGTTCATTTTTTTCTCCTCTTATTTGTTCCAGCGGCTGTCCATTTCGGTCATCAGCTTGTGGTTTTCGGCGATCAGTTCGCGTTTCTGTTCCGGTGTCGCGGTCCGCATGGCCTTCCGGTTTTCTATTACCTTTTTCTCAAGTTCGCTGTAGCTCATCTTTTTCATTTCTGTGTTCCTCCTCTTTTGTTTTATCTTCTTATATTATACGACAATTTGACATATTTTGCAAGGAATTATGACAATTTGTTATAATTAGATAAAACGCTTAGTTACTACAAAATGTCATATATAATATGAATATGGAGGATAATATGAACAATTTGAAATATTTTCGGAAAAAAGCTGGAAAGACGCAGAAGGATGTGGCTGATTATCTTGGCTTAACTCAAACCGCATACGGGAATTATGAGCTTGGGAAACGGCAGATAAATCTGGACACTTTGTCTAAACTTGCTGATCTGTACGGTGTAACCGCGGATGATATAATGGGCCGCGGGTCCCTGGAGGATGATGGTCGTCACCTGGCTGAACAGCCGGAAATCGTCCCGGAAGAAGAAGTCATGATCCCGCTGGTCGCTTCCCTCCGCTGCGGTCCTGGTACGTCCGGCGAGCCTTTCTGCGTCATCAAAAAGATTCCTGTGCCATCCTCCTACACACGCAGATGGGGCGACAATCTCCAGGCGGTTATTGCTGTCGGGGAATCAATGTCACCGACGATCATCCCCGGCGACACGCTCATCTGCCGTCCTGGCGATGACTGGATCGACGGGAACGTGGTCTCGGTCAATGTGGATGATTGTGATATGGTCAAGCGTATTTTCCGGACGCATGACGGCGGGATCGATCTCCGGTCCGATAATCCCAAATTTGAGCCGATGCACTTCACGCCTGCGGACCTGGCTGCGGATCGCGTCCATGTCCTGGGGCGCGTGATGATCCCGATCCCGAAGGAGCTTTAAAAAGAAAAAGACCGCCTGGGCTTTGCGGTCTTTTCTCTCCGGGTCGTTACTCCGGATCCCACAGATGATATAGGTATTTTAATTCATGAACGTTTCCCCTTTCCGAAAAGGTGACAAGGTTGTCGGTTATTGCCGGTACTCCGAAGGCACTGAACAAGGTCTCAAAAATCAATCAACGGAAGAACAGGCGGATGCCATCCGGCGCTTCTGCGATGACCAGGGCCTGGTCCTGACGCGGATCTTCGCCGATCCTTTTGCCAGCGGCCGCAGCGTCGCCAAGCGCGATCATTACCTGGAAATGCTCAGCTTTCTCCTTCACAAGAAAAAACCGGACGTCCAGGGGCTGATCGTTTGGGATTGGGAGCGGTACGGCCGCAATTTCGACCAGGCGCAATTGGACGCGGCGCGCCTCCGGATGGCTGGCTATAAGCTTTTCTCCCTCCAGCAGCCGATCGCCGATGACGGCCCGTTTGCTCATGTCCTGGAGGCGATGTATTTCGCTTCTGCTCAAAATCAATCCGATATGATCTCCGCCGACGTCAAGCGGGCGCTGCAGTCCAACTTCACCAAATGGCGCGTGATCCCGCGGCCAAATATCCCGGACGGCTGGCGGCCCGTGAAGGTCGATATGGGCCTTTTGTCCGATGGGACGCCGCGCGTCGGTTACAGGGCCGAGCCGGATCCGCGGTACATCCGGCCGATCCAGGAGGGCGTGGCGGCCCGGATGTCCGGCTCCTCCATCCGTGACGTGTCTTTTATCATTGGCGGGGTCTTCGCCGGTTCTTACAATAAAACCGCGGTCCTGCTGACAAAGCCGCTTTTGTATGGATCTTATACCTATGGCGGGACGACGCTGGAGGATTATTGCGATCCTATAATCGACCGGGAAACCTGGGATAAGCTGCAGGTGGTCAATAAGGCGTTATCCCGGAAGGTCAAACGGGAAGGATCCGGGGCTTATTCCGAAAACCGGGCCATGTTGTCCGGTCTCTGCTGGTGCGGCGTCTGCGGTGAGCGCGCGTATATCTTCCGGCGGCGGGCCAAGGGCAATTTATATGAAACGTATTATTGTAACGGCCATCACCTGAATTATCGCCAGGAGGTCCTGGATGCTGCTGTTCTGGATGCTGCGCGCGATATCCTCCGCGGCGACTACTATGAACATATGAAGGAAGTATTTGTGGAAACGCGCGCCAAGCCGGATTATTCTGTTTCCAACGAAAAGATCATGAAGGAAATTGAGCGGATCGATCGGAAGCTGGAAGCTCTGGCGGATGCGATCGCGGAAGCCGGAAAATCCCGGGCGCTGCTGCTCAAGCTCAAGGATCTGGAAACGCAGCGCGATGTCCTGGAAGATCGCCTGGATCCTAACTCCGGCCTTCCGTTTGAAGTGATCCTCCGAAATATCGACGGGATGCGCGATAATGTCCTGGCTGTCATCAATGATAAAAAAAGCACGACGGATGAACTCCGCAGTGCTCTTTCGCTGTTTGTCTCCGCTGTTATTACTTATCCCGAAGGGACCTTTATCATCCGGCATAATCTGCCGGGTGTTGTGGGTGAAATGAGCGGAGGTTTCCAAGTACCCCGGGTGGGACTCGAACCCACAACCTAAGCGTTAGGAGTGCTTTGCTCTGTCCAATTGAGCCACCAGGGCATATGCATACGGTATTATACCATTATTTTTCCGCTGCCGGGTAAGAATCACGGGCTTTCATTGCAGAATTGGACTGCTGAGTGTTGTCCGGCAAAGTCTGAATAAAAACCATCCGGCATTGCGGTTTTTTATCAGGAAAACGCTCATGGCAGAGGTTCGGTAAGGATCAAGCCGGGCCTGTAAACCCTTCAGCGCCGGCTCAACCTGATCCCGTCAAACTGAATTATAATTATCCCAGGAACATACAAAACCGCGATAACGAGGGAGGAAGCGATGTACAAATTTTACGGCTGGGAAACGGCGGATGTGAAAGACGGACGGGGACTGACCCCGCGGGACTATTACGACCTTCTCTCGCGCTGCTGGTGCGCGGAAACCTGCGCCCC
>JAILID010000165.1 GCA_024695465.1 Lachnospiraceae bacterium
TACTTAAGCCGCATGATCAAGGAGGGAACCGGCACCAGCTTCAAGGATCTCATTTTACAAAAAAGAATGGAGCATGCTGCCGTCCTTCTAAAGAACAGCAGCCTCTCCATTCACGAGGTAATGCTTAACTGCGGCCTCTCAAACGAGACCTATTTTTACAGAAAATTCAAAGAGTTCCACGGCTGCCTGCCGAAGGAAATGAGAACCGGCCGATAACGTATCAGCCCGCATCCTTCTCCGCGTAACTGACCGACTCGTCGTTCATAATTGTGAACGCGGCGTCCAGCGCATGATCGGAAACGCGCTCAAGGTCCGTGCAGATATCCGTGAAGATGATTCCGGCCATCGGCTGACACTCATTCCTCATCAGGCGCTCCGCATGATTGCTGATAATGATCCGCTCGAAATCATCGACATCCTGTTCCGCCGCCTCCGCCTCAGCAATCCGGGACTTATCTTCATTTTCAAAAATATCCAGACAGATCTCGGAAGTCTCAAGCGTCAGATAGGTCAGGTCTTCCAGCTCGACCAGCGCTGTCTCCGACAATTTCGCCTTCGTCTCATCCAGCTTAATGATATACTTCAGAATATTGTCAGCATGGTCGCCGATCCGCTCAAAGCTCGAGATGACCAGCAGAAGCTTGCCTACCTTATAGGAATCTTTCGCGGTCAGCTGGCGGGTCCTGAGCTTAATAAGGCTGTTGGAAATCTCGTCGGTAAGGTGGTCTATGATTTCTTCATGAACGCTTACCTTCTTCATCATCTTCTCATCATGGGTTCTGAGCGCGGACATGGCCCTGACCAGATTGTCATTCGCCATATGGCCGAGACGGGCGGTTTCAAGCACCGCCTGGCGGACCGCAACCGCCGGAAGAAGCGCGTCCGTGTTGACGATATACTTCAGCTGCTTCTCCTCATTGAGTTCCGTCTCCTCCGGGAGATCCGGCAGAAGCTTCTTCGTGATGCTGACAAAGATATTCATGAGCGGTATCCCGGCAACGACCGCGATAATCGCGAAAGCCGTGTGGGTATTGGCGACCTGACGGCCGATGTTGTCCGGAGAAAGCGACTGGATAAGGGTCAGAATCTGCGGGAACACATTGATAAGAATAATAAGAAGCGCGGCGCGGAAGAGATTGAAAATGAGATTCAGGATCGCCGTTCGCTTTCCGTTCCGATTGGTGGTAAGACCCGCCAGCAGATTGGGGGTAACGGAACCGATCGCCGCGCCGATTACCAGATAAACGGCCGTATCGTACTCGAGGATTCCCTGGGCAGCAAAGGCCTGGAAGATGACGACTGATGAAGAGGAACTCTGCAGCAGCGCCGTAAAGGCGACGCCGAAAAGAACGGCGATGGCAGGATTGGAAAGGCCCTCCAGAAAGCCGATAAAAGCCGAGCTCTGAGAAAGAGGAGCGATCGCCGACTTGACCATGGTGATACCGACAAAAAGCATTCCGAAGCCCAGGATTACCATACCGATATAGCGGACGCGGGGCTGCTTGAGAAAAGTATACATGATAACGCCGATAAACAGGACCAGCGGCGTCCACTGGGCCAGGTTAAACGCGGTAATCTGGGCCGTGACCGTCGTACCGATATTGGCGCCCATGATAACCGCGATCGCCTGCGTAAGGCCCATGAGCCCTGAATTGACAAAACCGATCACCATCATGTCCGTCGCGGAAGAACTCTGAATGAGAACCGTAACCAGAATTCCGACAAATACAGCCATAATCTTGTTGGCCGTCACCTTCTCCAATATATCCCGGAGCTTGTCGCCGGCAGCCCTTCCCAGTCCGGTCGACATGGTACTCATGCCGTAAAGAAACAGCCCTACACCGCCCAGCAAACTGAAAATCTCATAAATTGACATCTTTACCTCCTATTATTTTGGGAAAGTGAACTTCAACCGCTGTTCCTTTTCCGATTTCGCTTTTCATGGCAAGATACGCCCCCGGATGCTGTTCCACGATATGCTTCACGATCGCAAGCCCCAGCCCGGTTCCGCCGGTCTCCCTTGACCGGCTTTTATCTACCCTGTAAAACCTTTCAAAAATCCTCTCCTGGTCCTCCTTCGGAATCCCGATTCCGGTATCCAGTATCTTCAATATCACCTCCCGCTCCGAGGCGTCCACGATAACCCGGACGCTGCCGCCCGGATTATTATAGCGGACCGCATTGTCGCAAAGATTGTAAATCAATTCGCTCAGCATCTGGGCGCTGCCCCTGACAATTCCCTGACCGGCGGCCTTTCCCTCGAAAAAGATCGCAACTTTTCTCTTATCCGCCTGAAAAGACAGCATCTCGCAGCACATCTCAGCTTCCTTCTCCAGGTCGACCTCCGCGAAATCCTGCTGATGCTCCGAAGCCGAATCCAATTCCGACAGGCGGATCACATCATTGATTAAAAATAAAAGGCGCTCGGAATTTCGATGAATATCTCTCCCGTACTTGCGGATCGCCTCCTCATCTCCCATCCCATTGGCGACCAGCTCTGCGTATCCGGAGATCGCGGCCAGCGGGGTCTTAAGCTCATGGGATACATTGGCCGTAAACTCCTGCCTTCTTAAAGCGTCCTTAAAAGCAAGTTCATGCTGCTCCTTGATGGCCGTGACAATCGGCTCCAGCTCCTCATAGCCCCCATTGCTCAGGATGGCGTCCGGATCGTTCGCGATGCTCGTGATGGGCTTTAAGATCCCATCCGTCAGCGCCCTCGCGACCAGGAAGCTGGCGGCAGCGATCAGAACGCAGAGAAGCAGCAGCAGGGGAAAGGAACCCATGAGGAAAAGGGTCATGCTCGAAACGTCCCTTGCTACCCGGACGACATTGCCGTTCCTCATCCGGAAGGCATAATAAAAAGCGTTCTTTCCCAATGTTTCGGAGCGGCGGATCGCCCGTCCCTCCCCGTTCTTAAAAGCCGCTGTGACTTCCGGCCTCTCCTTATGATTGCCCAGAAGCCCCGTATCCGCCAGACTGTCATACAGGGCTTTGCCCTCCCGATCGATGATCGTAACGCGGAGATCCGGGACATCCGGCATCTCACCGCCCGCCAGATCAATGGCCTCAATCAGTCCGGCACAGTTTTTAAGGTCGATAAGAACCTCTCTCCGGAGGACGTCATAAAAGACCAGCGCCGAGATAAAAATTGTGGCCGCGATAGAAACCAGAGAGAGAATCAGAAATTTTCTGGTGATCGTCCTTCTCAACGGCTCCCGTCCTCCAGCACATATCCGACATTTTTCACGGTGCGTATATAGGAGCCCAGCTCGCCAAGCTTTTTCCGGAGGGTCATGATATGGACATCCAGAGTCCGGGACTCCGCCTCGAAGTTCATTTCCCAGATATCCGCCATCAGCTTGTCCCTTGAAATGACCATGTTCTGGTTAACGGCAAGATATTTTAAGAGTTCATATTCCTTATAGGTCAGAACCACCGGCTTCTGATCCACCAGAACCTGATGCTTCTCCTCATCGATGGAAAGCCTGCCGATCTTCATGATCTTTGCGCCCTTATCCCTGCCGGACCTTCGAAGGACCGCTTTTACCCGGGATATCAGTTCCATGATTCCAAATGGCTTCACCAAATAATCATCCGCCCCGAGATCCAACCCCCGGACCTTATCAAATTCCGTCGTCTTAGCCGTCACGAAAATGACCGGAATATCCCGCAGATGAGGATCTTTTTTCATTTTCCGCAGGACAGAAAGCCCGTCCTCGTCCTCCAGCATGATGTCCAGAAGCACGAGATCCGGAAGCTCCTTCTTCATCTCGGCCCAAAATCCGGAAGCGGATTCCAGATCCCTGACGAGAAAACCTGCGCTTGTCAAGGCAATCCGCTCGATTTCCCTTATGTCGGCATCGTCCTCCACCACATAAACCATGTGCATAAACTCTTCTCCCCAAAATCCTGATTGATCGATTGCCCGGCCTTAAAGTCCGGATGCGCTTCCTGCCTGGCAAAAACTTCTTCCCGGATCCTCCGGAAGCAGACAAAAGCCTGCGGCGCAAAGCGCGGAGCAAGCCGTCAGGCCATAAGCTGATGGCACAGAGCCGGATGCGGCATACCCCTTTTATCATCATATCACATCCGAGTCATCCCCATCTAAGGCTCAGGTAAAATCAACGTAAAAAAACAAGCCTCCTTTTTCCCGCCTAAAGCCCGTCTTCCTTGTGTTCCTCCACAGGCTGGCGCATCGTAAACTCCGTATCCTCGTCGATAAGCCCGAGCATAATATCCGCGAAATGAGGATCGAACTGGGTTCCTCTCCCCTTCTCGATCTCTCCACGGACGACATCCTGCGGGAGCGGGTTCCGATAGCTCCTGCGGGAGGCCATTGCGTCATAGGCGTCCGCCACGGCTATGATCCGGGCCTCCTCCGGAATGTCCTCTCCGGCCAGGCCGTCCGGATAGCCCTTCCCGTCATAGCGCTCATGGTGCCAGCGGGCCCCGGTGGCAAGTTCGGGGAACTCGGTGATATTCTTCAGGATCCGATCGCCCTGGGCCGGATGGGTTTTGATGACGGCGAATTCCTCGGCGGTCAATTTGCCCGGCTTGTTGAGAATCTGATCCGGGATGCCGATCTTCCCGATATCGTGCAGGAGTCCGATCATGTAGATATTCCGGGCCCGCTCCTCCGAATATCCGCTTCGAAGGGCAATCATGCGGGCGTACTCCGCCACCCGTTTGGAGTGCCCATTGGTATAGGTATCCTTGGCGTCCACAGCCCCGGACAGGGCCAGGACCACCTGAAGGCTTAAGCGGCCCAGCTTATTTTGCTGCTCGACGACCGCCTGGGTCTTCTCCTCCACCTGGCTCTCCAGATCGTTCTGCAGGCGGGTCAGGTCGATCGTGTGGCTTACCCTCGTCAGGAGTACCCCCGGAACAAACGGCTTTTTGATAAAGTCCATGGCTCCGGTCATCAGTCCACGGCTCTCTGTCTCGCTGTCCTCATCTGCTGTCAGGAAAATGACGGGAATACCGGAAAGCCCGGGATATGTTCTTATCCGCTCCTGGGTTTCGAAGCCGTCAAGCCCCGGCATATGAATATCAAGAAGAATGAGATCCGGCCTTTCTTCCTTATTAATAAGCAAATCCAGCGCCTCCTTCCCGGAGGAAGCCTGTAAAACTCCGAAATGGCTGCCCGCAAGGATGTGCCAGGCCGCCCTGAGGTTATTCGGGTCGTCGTCCACAACCAGGATCCGCGCCTTCAGATCCTCCTCCCCGGCGGCGTTTTTCCGCTCCGCTTCCGGCTCTCTGCCCGGATTCGTCCCCAGTATCTCTCTGATGGCAAGGGCTGCCGTAAGTAAATGCCGGACAAGCTCCTCCTGACCGGCCCCAACAGCCGCGGAGTCGCCCTCCTTCGCCGCTTCCTCCTGGGCCGCCGCCAGCTCCGACAGCCGATCCGCTCCAATCATCCGCGCGTTCCCCTTCAGGGCGTGCACGCAGATCCGGTAATTCTCAAGATCCCCCTCCCGGCAGAAGCTCTCCAGCTTCTCCGCGCTCTCGTCCGCCGCCCCGGCAAAGGAGCGAAGGATCTCATTATAGAAACGTTCGTCTCCCCCCGCATAGCCAAGGCCGTCCCTGATATTAAAGGAACAGGCAGCAAGCAGATCCAGCGGATCCCCGCCGGAAGCCTGCGCTCCGGCCTCCTTCCCGGCCGGTTCCGCAAGAACGCACTTCTCCGGCGGAAGGAATTTCCGGAGCATATCCTCCAGCTCGTCGATCCGGATCGGCTTCGAGAGATACCCGTCAAAACCTTTCTCCAGGTATTCCGCACGGGCTCCGGTAACGGCGTTGGCCGTCAGGACCACCACCGCGGTTCCTTCCGACAAAAGCGACTCTTCCTTCAGCTTAGCCAGGGTCTCGACGCCGTCCATGCCGGGCATCATATGGTCGAGAAAAATAAGGTCGAAATGCTTCGCCCTTGCCATCTTAAGACAGGCCTCGCCGCTGTCGGCCAGCTCAGGAACAAAACCATAGCGCTTCATCAGTCCTTCCGCGACCTGAAGGTTCATCCGGTTGTCATCCACGACCAGCACATCCGCCCCGGGCGCTCTGAGCTTAAGCCTTGCTCCGGCCTTCTTTTCTCCGTCCTTTTGGGCCTCCTCATAGGGGCCGATCGGCTCCCGGCTGATGATTTTCTGCTTTATGGAAAATGAAAAGACCGACCCTTCCCCATAAACACTCTGAACGGAAAGATTGCTCCCCATCATGGCCAGCAGCCTCTGGACGATGACAAGCCCCAGGCCCGTACCCTCGATGCCCCGGTTCTTCTCCTCGTCCAGACGCTTAAAGGAAGTCCCCAGCTCATTCAGATCTTCCTTTTTGATACCGATCCCGGTATCTCTGACACTCACCAGAAGCTCGCAGGAATCCTCATCTGAAAACGCGCATTCGATCTTCAGAGTGACGGAGCCCTTGCGGGTATACTTGACGGCGTTGGTGAGTATATTGACAATTATCTGCCTCAGACGGAGATCGTCCCCATAGAGGCTTCCGGGAATCTCAGGAGAAATCTCCAGATTATAGGCAAGTCCTTTGCTCCTCGCCCGCTCCGCCGTCATATTCACGATATCGTCCAGCATCTGCCGCACATCATAACGGCCGGGCACCAGCTCCATACGCCCGTCTTCAATCTTGGAAAAATCCAGGATGCTGTTGATCAGATTGAGGAGCGTATTACCCGCGCTCTTGATATTGGCGGCATGGCTCAGGACTTCCGGATCCCGGCTCTCATCCAGAATCAGCTCGTTCATTCCGAGCACCGCATTGATCGGGGTTCTGATCTCATGGCTCATCTGAGCCAGGAACTGGGATTTGGCTTTCCCCGCCGAGACCGCGGCGTCCGCGGCCAGAAGCAGCTGTTCATTTACCTCATTCTGCCACTTCACCAGACGATTCACCAGAAAAACAACGGAAGCGATGCTGAATCCGAGAAGTCCCAGGAAGACCAGCGCGATGAACACAACATTTCCGTAAACTGTCCACCAGCGGCTCACCAGCACGATCGTAAATCCGACCTCAGGATACTCTCTGGTCAGACAGCAGATAAGGCTCTTGTCGTAATCCCGAAGCAGTCCCCCCTTCCCCTCATAATACACATCAGCGTACTCGGTATCCTCAATGCTGATCGATTCGTCGTTGGATATCATGTAGGCCTCATTGGGATGGTTCAGGATATGTCCCTCCGCATCCACAAGAAACGCGTAGCCCGTATCCGTATAGCTTTCACGTAAGACGTCCTCCAGCTTGTCCACAAAGAAATCGATGGCGAAAATTCCGAGGAATTCCCCGTCTTTCCCGTAAACCCTCCGGGAAAACGTGATACAGTATACGCCCTCCTGTATGGACTTATAGGGTTTTGATTTATTTATGCCCGTGGGAGAATGTTCCGTATCGATATACCACTGGCGTTCCTCCACCTTCCAGCCGGCCTCCGGCTGCCAGCCCGTATTCATGATCACGGTATGTTCCATATAGGGATTGGCCATATAGCAGGCGGAAATCTCCGCATAATTCCTGACGATGTCATCCAGCCACAGAACCGCCCCTTCATAATCTTCCATCAGCTCCGGCTGCTCGGAGATCATATCCGAAAACATATTCAGAATGCTCTCCTCCCGGACCTCCCACTCCTTCAGGCGGTTGCCGCAGGCCTCCATCCGGCCCTCCATCAGGGCGTCTCCCCAGCTGACCGCCGTCCGGATACCGAGAAACAAGCCGCTTCCCATCGCCGCGAACAGCACCGCGATGATATAATTGCGGACCTTCTTATTGACCGCCCCGGAACGGATATCTTTCTGGCTCATCTCTGCCTTTGCGGGCTTCTTCTCCGTCTCCTCCCCCTCCAGCGCGGCCATATTTTCAACCGTTTCCAGGAGACGGAGCCCGGAGGCTTTTATTTCCCCCACCGCTTCCTCAAAAGAATCCTTCTCCTTGAGACGAAGCATATCGGAAAGAAGCAGGATCTGCCGGACCGGCTCGCTGACCCTTTTCTCCAACCGGGAAATGAAAGCCTCCTGCCTGCCCAGCTTTTCCTCCGCCCATTCCTTATCCCAGTTCCCATTCATGTAAAATACAATGATCACCGCGAGCATGAGCAGATTGATGACGAAGAAAAGGATGCTGCCCTGATCGCTGTCTTCATAGAGAACCGCCCTGTCCACGCAAAGGAGCAGGTACCAGTCGTTCTCGGTCACACTGCTGAACACGATCTGCTCAACGCCGTCAACAGACGCCTGAAAGAAGCCGCTGCTCTTCGAAGCCGCGGCCCTTTTGAAAACATGGCTGTAAGACGGAAGTGCCTCCTCCAGCCGCCTGCCGGCCAGCGACATATCGTCGCAGCCGGCAAGAATCCCGCTTTCCGTCACGATGATGGCCTCCGTACCCTCGCCCCGATCCAGATGGCTGATATACTCTCCGATTTCCGAGAAGCTGAAATCCATACCCGCCACCAGTTCCGAACTTGAAAAAAGTGTGGAAATCGTAAAGCAAGGCGTATCGCTGACCGCGTCTATGTAGGGCTCAGAGATAAAGATATCCCCCACGTTCTCTTTCGCCCCGTTAAACCAGGCGCTCTCCTCGAAATGATAATCCAGCGGGATCTCCGAATCAGGAATGAGGACCCAGTCATCTCCCGCGATATAGGCGTTCATACAAAGTTCCGGCTTGTTCTGCATATAAGTCTTCTTCTGGTCGGCTACATAGTTCTCCAGCTCCTCAAGGGAAGCGCCGGCATTCAGCAGCTGCTCCGCTCCCATGGACAGACGAAGCACGTCAGACTCCGCATCGGCGATCAGGCGCTGAAGATCGCTTCGAATACCTTCCACCTGGACGCTGCGGATCTCGTCCTCTTTTTCTCTGGTCAGATCCCGGAAAAGCGCGACGTTCATGATAATGGCTGAAGAAAAGACAAAAGCGATCAGGACAATGATCCCCTTGCCGAATCCCGAACGTTTCTCCCCCCTTTCCTCCAGCATCGACATGAAGCCCAGCAGCGTAACCGATTCGAAAAAAAGCTCGGTGGCCGTACCGAATACCGCCTGAATAAGAATGCCGACTACCGATACCCCGATCAGCACTAAAGCCGCGGTCTTTTTGGCCCTTCCTTCCGTTCCGCGAAAACGCCCGAACCAGCTGACCCCGAAGACAATAAAAAATCCCCCGGCCAGATAGAGGACCCACAGATAATCGCCCCGGTGATAGGACATATCGCTTCCCACATAAAAAAACCATCTGGTCAGAGGATTCAGCAAAATAAGGGCTTCTATAAGCAGAAGCCCGGCAAAAAGGACCTTAACTGCCTTATCGCGCAGATAAAGGCCGCCGCTTGTCAGATTTATGATATAGACCGCAAAGAGAAAGCCAATGGCATTATGCGCCAGATAATATACCATATAGACCGCAAGGAGAAGGGTTTCCCTCTGCCATCTTAAATTGCCTTCCAGAAAAGCCGCCAGAACGGAAGCAGCCGCTGAAAGTTCCACCGCAGCCAGCAGCATCAGGAAGACAAAATGCTGGCTGTGGAGTTTAGCCGATAACCCTTTCCTTCTCTTCAGATATACGTTTTTTCTCCTGATCAGGCAATATGAAAGATAATACGTGCAAAGGATTAACGCCGCAATCTCCATAATATTCTCGTTCATAGTTCCTGCTCCGCTGTAGAAAATCCGGAATTTCATTTCCCGGCTCCGCCGTCGATACGCCATACCTTTCTATTGTACACGAAAAAAGCAAAAATGAACAGAAGATAAAAAAGCAAACCGTATTCTTTTTCAGCCCAGCGAGTATTTTTTAAGCGAAATCCTCGCCGCGCCGTCACAGTAGAAGGAAACGCCTTCCGCGGAGGTCTCCGTCTCCAATGTGGCGCTCATGACCTTCTCCCCTCCGTTCACAAAAACCTCCACGCTGAAGCGGTCGAGAACGATCCGCAAAGAGATCCTGCCGTTTTCATGTTCAACCCGGGCCCGGCGCTGATGCATGATCGCCCGGCGGGAGCCCGAATACTTCCGGTCAAGCTTAAGCGTCCGCTCATGGGGACGATAGCTGAGCCCGGTATTATAGCGCTCGTTTTTGGCGAAACGAACGGAAAATTTCTTATAAATATCCGACGGATCCAGGGCCTCGACGGAAAGCTCCAGGTCGAGAAGGCGTCCGCATACCCCCGCCAGCTCGACTTCCCTGCCGCAGATCGGAAGGTTCTCATAGACGACTTCGTCTTTGCGGAGATCTAAAAGTTCCCGGACCGGCTGCTGATAGAGAAGCCCGTCCTGCAGCCAGACCTCCCGGGGCAGAGCCATCTGCCCGAACCAGGGCACCGAAGCGGTCCGCAGGTTGCAGGTATCCCAGTTCTGCATCCACCCGATCATGATCCGACGGCCATCCGGAGCCTGAACCGTCTGCATGGCGTAATAATCGATTCCGTAATCGACCGCATGATCTTCCCCGGCTTTGAACTCTCCGGTCTCAACGTCAAAATCCCCCACAAGATAGAAGGTCCCGTTGCCGCTGTAATACTCGAGTCCCTTCGGGAGCATATCCTGGGCGCTGGCCAGAAGGACCCATTTTCCGTCCAGCCGGAAGAAGTCCGGACACTCCCACATAAGGCCGATCCTGTAATCGTTTGCCGCAAGAGTCGACACGTATTCCCAGTGAACAAGATCCCGGCTCCTGTAGTGAAGGATACAGCCGCTTCTCCCCTCCGCATGGTTCGCCACAGCCAGATGGAAGACGCCGTTCTCCTCAAGGAACATCTTCGGATCCCGGAAATCATAGGGACTCCCGCCTTCCGGCAGATCTTTCGCACTGATCACCGGGTTCTCCGCCGACTTTTCATAGAAAAGGCCGTCCCCGAAGGCCAGGTTCTGGGTCTGGATCATCCTTACCTCCCCATTGTCCGCGACCTCCGTCGCCACTCCCGTATAGATGAACGCGTGGGAGCCGTCCGGCATCGTAAAGGCGCAGCCGGAGAAGCAGCCGTCCCGGTCGTAATAGCGATCCGGAGCCATGACGCAGGGCAGGTAGGTCCAGTGCAGCAGATCCCGGCTCACTGCATGGCCCCAGTGCATGGGCCCCCAATGGGAATCAAAAGGATGATACTGGTAAAAAAGATGGTACTTTCCGTCATAGAAGGAAAACCCGTTGGGGTCATTCATCCAGCCGACCCTGGCCGACAGATGAAAAGCCGGCCTCTCCTCTTCCTTTATCAAACGCTCCTTATCCTGCTCGTAAATCCTCGCATTTTTCAGTATCTGGCTTACCATACGGCCGTATTCTCCCTTCTATAAGAAAACCGTCTCTTTTCAGGTTTCCGCCTTCATAACAAGGCGGCTCATTATAACACAGAAGAAAGCCGGTTTACAAGAAGGAGGGTGATTTATTACGCGCAAATGCTCATGAACAGGAAGAATCATCCTGCCGGACCTTTGCTCATTCCAGCCTCTCCAACGTATACCCCGCCTCGCCGGTCAGCAGGTCCCGCTGCCCATAGTCGATGGTCACGTGAACCTTGCCCCGGCCGAAATTATATACATCGCTTACGCTCCTTTTCCTGCTCTTATGGATGTGGAGGGCCTGATCGAATCGAAGGTACTCTCTGAAAATGAAAAGCTCCCCCAGCCCCCGGTCCGTCACAAACTCATCGAGCGCCTCGTAGCGGCGGGCCGCAGCGGGTTTCATTTTATCATACCCCCGGGCCCGGAAGAAATCCGCCAGCTCCCCGAAGAAGCTGAACGCGCTCTCCCAAAACGGTTCAAGATAATCCAGCGAATGGATAAACTGCCTCGAATTGTAATAATACTCCAGCACGTCGCAGATGCGGCGCAGGCGGTCGAGCTCCGCGCAGCTGAGCCATTTCGTAGACAAAACTTCATAGGGCGGCCGCCTGGAGCAGCGAATATCATAGGCCTCCGCTTCCGCCTCCATCGCGGTCCCGGCGAGCAGCTTTAAAAACCCGAGCTGCAGCTGGTCGGCGTGCAGCCGGTAGACGTCGTCAAAGGACCGCCCGAAGCTTGCTAAATCTTCATAAGGTAGTCCCGCGATGAGATCCAGGTGGAGATTGATGTTCCGCGCGCGGCGCAGACGCCGGATATTCGCGTAGAGACGGGGCAGATCCGTCACGCGCCGGATTGCGGCGAGCGTTTCCGGGTTCGTTGACTGGATCCCGATCTCAAGCTGCACCAGCCCGGGACGCAGCCCTTCAAGAATCGCAAGCTCCTCCTCATCGAGGAGATCCGCCCCGATCTCAAAATGAAAATTCGTCAGCCCTTTGTCGTGATCCCGCAAGAATGTCCAGATCCGCTTCGTCCGCTCATGATTGCAGTTGAAGGTCCGGTCTATGAATTTGACCTGAGGCACCCTTTTTTCGATAAAGAACCGCAGCTCCGAAAACACCTTGTCAAGACTTCGAAAACGCACATGCTTATCGATCGAGCTTAAGCAGTAGCTGCACGAAAACGGGCAGCCCCGGCTCGACTCATAATAGAGGATCCGGTTATCGAAAGGCCTAAGGTCGTCGTAGGGGAAAGGAATCCGGTCGAAATCTTCACTTGTCACGGGAAGCGCCGGATTGAGCCTAAGGCTCCCGTCCGCAAGATAAGCCGCTCCCGGAAGCTCTTCCCGCACCCTTTTCAGCAATTTCCGGGGATCGTCTTCCGCAAGGGCCAGCGCCGCCAGCTCCTTAAACGGTCTCTCCCCTTCCCGGCAGATTACAAAATCGCAGTCCGGAAGAAAACGTTCCGGCGCGCTGGACGCCTCCGGGCCGCCGGCAAATAAAAGCGCTTCATTCCCGCGCACCCTCCGGATATCCGCAATGAGATCCCGCATGATATTGGTGTTCCAAATGTAGGCAGAAAAGCCGATGATATCCGCGTTCTTCTCAAGGATCCCCGCCAGGATATCCTGATAGCGGTCGTTGATCGTGAATTCCGCGATCTCCACAATTTCGGGGTGCCGCGAAGACGCCCGCAGCGAGTAGACGGCGGGACAGGAATGTATGTATTTGGCGTTGACGGCTGCAAGCAGAATGTTCATATAGCTGCACCTTTCAGGTCTGATTGGGATGGGCAAGCCTCCCTTCCGCGGACAAGATACATACTAGCACAAGTCCCTAAAAGTTTCAATAATCCCCGTTCCGCCATCCGGAAGCTCCCGGTAGACCGGCATTGTCAGCACGCCGGTCCCGACAGGGACCTCTAGAAGCTTTCCTGAGAAATCCTCCGGGATCCCCGACAGTGCCTTTTCCAGATACCGGAGATTCTTTTCCCCGTCCATGTTCCAGACGATCCGGCAGATCGCTTTTCCGGGAAACGTGGAATACGTCATCATCCCGTCATAGAAGCTCGCTTTGCTGCCGGATAGCTTGTAAGCGCTTTTGATCTGTTTTCTTCGCGTCATTCCCTTATCCCCCCGAAAATGATCCTGACGATCTTCATCCTGACCGGCCCGCCGCAGATTTGATGGCAGGCCTATTCGTCCCCCTTGCATGCCTTCTCTTTCATCGAATCAAAGCCACGAGCCACCCCACCAGGACGGCAGGGATCAGCGCGAAGATGACCCCGGGAAACATATTCGTTTGATATAATACTCTTATACTAAAAGGAGGAACTGCATCATTATGTCTGTTTTGACAGATTTTATAACTGCATATAATCATCTGTCTTACAGTGACCGGGTCGTATTCTATACTACGGTCTCCAATGATGT
>JAILID010000002.1 GCA_024695465.1 Lachnospiraceae bacterium
TTGGCGATCTCGGCGATCAGCTCGACATCCCTTCCCTGATAAACTCCATCCCCATCGATATAGGAATAGGGAGCGTAATCCTGATCCGTCACGACGACAAGCGTATCTTCAAAGCAGTTCAAAGGGACAATGCTCATTTCCGGCTTTCTCTTGAAAGTTCCGTTCATATAGAGAACCAGGAACAGCAAAATGAATATCGCTCCGGCGATAACAGCAGCCATCATTAAGTAGTATTTTTTCTTATATTCGTTCATACCGGGTTTCCATCTCCCTCAGAGTACCTGCCGCCGCATGATTCTATCCCTGACCGGATAAAGGGCTTTCACCGCGCACTATAAAACCAGGCGGCTTCCATGCCCCGCAAAGAAGCCGCCCGGCTTGCGCAGCCGCTCAATCAGAATTTTTGGGCGAAAGGACTCTCATAAGGCCTGACCTCTGAGCGCGCGTCCTGTTCGATGAGCTGGCGCTGGCTCTCCGCCGCGACGAGCAGCCCCTCCGCGCAGACTTTCCCGCCGGAAGAAGCAAACGTAAACGCCTGATTCTCTCCCTCCGGAAGCTCATCGACCAGCCCGATTTCTCCGATGCGGGAAAGCTTCCCATCCGACATCGTATAGGAAGCCGTAAACCAACGCCGTCTCCCGGCGGAAACCGCAGCAAGGACATGCTCCCTGCCGTCCGCAAGAGCTGCAAGGGCGTCAAGGCTCATGATTCCCGTAACCGGGATCCCAAGCGCAAGCCCCAGCGCGTTGCACGTCACCACCGTGGTCCGGATCCCCGTCTGGGAACCGGGGCCGATGCAGGACACGATCTCCGTAAGCTCCGAGAGCTCTGCTCCCGCCTCCTTAAGCGTCCGGCGGATCAGCTCCGTCATATTTTCAATAGGCCGCTCGATCGTACCGGCCGCCACGATCATTCCGTCTCTTGACACCGCGCAGCTTCCCATCGGCTGGGAGGCGTCAATTCCAATTCGAATGTCCATCTTAAATCCCCTCTTTCATTACGCGGGCCCTGTTTTCCCCGCTTCAACGGGAACAGAGCCGGTTCGCCCAGTCTCCGCCGCACGGACTGATTGTAAGAAGTCTCGAGTTTTCTTCTTCACCGTAATCAAAATGCAGATGAAGATAAGGCTCCCTGAATTTTGAATAGCGGTCCGCCCACTCGATAACCGTCACCGCGTCATCCGCGTAGTCTTCCCAGCCGATGCCCTCAGCCTCCGCATCCGTCTCCAGCCGGTAGAGGTCGACGTGACTGAGCGTAATATTTCCGCTCTCATAAAGCGTATGCAGGACAAAGGTAGGGCTGGTTACCGGCTCCGTTATCCCAAGGCTTCTTGCAAAATCCTGGATAAAAGTCGTCTTCCCGGCGCCGATCTTGCCCGTAAAAAGAAGCAGATCTCCTTCCCTCACAATTTCAGCCAGAGCCGCCGCGGCAGCCGCCGTATCTTTCAGCGATAAAAGCTCCCAGATCAAACGCAAAGCCATCTCCTCCTTTCAGTCGATCGTCGAAAGCGCGAGCCTTGGCATCATGGCGAAGGTATCGGCAGAAGGTCCGTTATGGATATACTCCCACCAGCCGGCCGCCCCGATCATGGCCGCGTTATCCGTCGCATACTTAAGGCTGGGGAAAACGACCCGGGTGTCCCCCAGCGCGTCATTGCTTAAAAGTTCCCGGAGAATCGGACTGGCGGAAACGCCCCCCACGACGACCGCGTTTTCCGGAGAGTACTCGTCACAGGCCCTCTTCAGCTTGGTTGTCAGGACTTCCATGCAGGCCGTGACAAAAGAGCAGGTAAGATCGGCGGTATCAATCTCCTTCTCCTGATCGAGCACCCGCCGGACGGAGGACTTAAGTCCGGAAAATGAAAAATCATAGCCGGAATTCAGCATGGGCCTGGGAAGCGGGTAGACCGCTTTCCCACTGGGGGCGAGCCGGTCCAGCTTCGGTCCCCCCGGATAGGGAAAGCCGAGCTCCCTGGCTACCTTGTCGTAGGCCTCGCCCACGGAATCATCCTTAGTCGTCCCAAGCAGCTTATACTTCCCGGGCTCCTTAGCGTAGAAGAGCATGCAGTGGCCGCCCGAAACCAGAAGATAGACCGCGGGGAATTCAATAACCGCTCCATTTAACTGGGCTGAAAAAAGATGACCCATCAGATGATTGACCGGAACGATCGGTTTGGACCAGCCGAGCGCCAGGGCCTTAGCCGCCGAGATCCCGACCGCCAGGCTTCCCGGAAGGCCCGGGCCCACCGTCACGGCAACCGCTTCCAGGTCTTCCGGGCTCAGCTCCGCCTCCTCAAGGGCGGAACGCACAACCTGATTCATGGCCAGCACATGCTGCTGGCTGGCCACCGCCGGGACAACACCTCCCCACTGGGCGTGCAGCGGGATCTGGCTGGCCACCGCCGAAGAATAAACCGTATATTCGTTCTTTCCGATGACTGCGGCCGCCGTTTCATCACAGGAGGTCTCAATAGCCAGCAGCACCTTGTCATGTATTGGTTTCATAAGCTATCCTCTTTCTAATCTTTTCATCAAAAGAATTGGCAACCCAATTATAGCAATACCCCCGAAAATGTCAAGACATGGGCTTTCCTCCGATCCCGGAAAAGGAAGCGCCGTCTCTTCGAATCAGCTCCTTCTCGGTAAGCAGCGCCCGCGGCCTCACGTCGAAAGGCTCATGCGGACAGGCTTCCAGCAGCTGAAAATGAAAGGCCAGCGCCAGATGAAAAGTCCGTGGAAAGGAAGCCATAAAGCGGTCGTAATAGCCGCCCCCGTAGCCGACCCGGTTGAGTTCACGGTCAAAAGCCAGTCCCGGAACCAGATCCAGCGTCCATTCACGTCCATAAGCCGCCGCATCCAATGTGTTCGAAAGATCCTCCGGTTCAAGGATTCCGAAGCGGCTTCTCTTAAGACCGGAGAGCTCCCGGATTCGGACAAAGACCATGTCCTTTCCCAGAACCCGGGGAACCGCTACGAT
>JAILID010000016.1 GCA_024695465.1 Lachnospiraceae bacterium
TCGCGCTCCCCGCGACAATCAGTTTGTAGAGTCCGCTTCCAAGAGAAACGATCCTGAATTTCTGATAGTCGCTTCCGTCGTAGCCGCAAAGAGAGATATTCGCCCGATCCGCGTCGCTGTATGAGGAAACCCCAAGCACGATTCCGGAATTAGAGGCTGAGCTGATCGCGTAGGTCCCGTTCGGAATCACGACGCAGGGCTCGCTTACAGAAATAAACTGCCAGATCTGGGCAGCCGTACCGTTTGAGCGGTAGACGCGGATATTGGTATCGATGGCCGTCGAGCCCCCCGCCGCATCCGCCACAAAAGACTCATTCGTCGCGGAAGCGATTCGGCAGCCGCTTCCGTCCTTAGTGATATGCCAGCGCTGGTTCGCCGCGTTGGACCTTATGCTCTGCTGTATATTCATACAGGAAGATGCCGTCGTTCCCGCAAGTGAAAACATATGGCCTGTAAGGCAGCACTCGATCGTATAATAGCCTCCGCCAAGGTTATCAACATAAAAGACCCGGGAGGCCTCCTGGGCTTTCGGACCCATGGCGATATTCGCGCCGTTTGAAAACGACCCGTTCTGGACCTCCATGTAACGCGAGGCATTGCCCGACGAACGAATCATATAATAGCCTGTCGAAAGGGAGGCATTTTCCGTTTTCGCGGTTTGGGCTGACGATGACAAGGCGCTGCTTACGCTGACGAATTTCCACTGCTGGGCCCGGGTCCCGTTAGGCGTAAAGATCTGTATGTTGGTATGGTTCGCTGTTTTTCCGCCTTTTACATCAAGAACCTGATTGCAATAAGAAGCCTTGATCGTATAATAACCGGATAGGGAAGCTGCGGACAGCACCCATTTCTGGGCGGCCGTTCCGTTCGAAGTATATTGCCAGACATTCGTCCCTGCTCTCCTGTCTGCCCCGCTGATATCGAGCGCCTTTCCGCTGTGCCGGGCCGTAAAAGTCACGGTTCCGTCGCTGTTGTTCGTCAGATGAAAGATCTGGGCGTTCGACCGGTTCCAGGAATAAAGCTGAAGATTAGCTCTATTGCTCATGCCCGCTCCGCTTATATCCAAAACGGCGCTGTCAGACAGAGCAGAGAAAATATAGTAGTCGCCGTCCTTGATCCCGGAAGATGTCTCCAAAAGCGGGGACTTTTCCGAATAATTGATAACGGACGCTTCACTGCTCTTTTCCGCCTCCTTTTCGGCAGAGGCGTTTTCCCTGGATTCCGTCTCATTCGCCGCTTCGGCATTTGAATCCGCTGCATCGCTTTGCAGAGATCCTCCGTCTTCAGGATTCTCTTCCGCTTCTGCTTCTGCGGCTGCTTCCGCCGCAGGAGACTCTTCCGATGCAGCCTTCTGTGCAGAAGACTCTTCCCCCCCGGCGGATGATTGCGTTTCGGTGGAATCTTCCGTTTCAGCGGATTCTTCCGTTTCAGCGGATTCTTCCGTTTCGGCGGATTCTTCCGTTTTGGAAGATTCCTCCGTCTCCATGCTCTCCTCTGCTTCCGTATCTTCCACGCCTTCAGCGGGCTCCTCCGTCAAAGAAGAATCCCCGTTTTCCTCCGGCTCAGCGCCTGCCGGTGCCTCCTCGATCCCGGAAGAATCCGTTTCCGGGAATACAGGGCCTTCCATACTTTCTTCCGTCTCTTCCGCCGGCTTCTGTTCCGAAAAGCTTTCCGCATTTGAACTAAGCGGCAATGTTTCTTCCGATTCCGTCAAAGGCAGCGCCTCTTCGACCCCGCTTAAGCCGGCGGGATCCTGATGGCTCTCATCCCTCTCCCCTTCTGCAGCCGAGGACGTCCCGAAAGCCAAAATCGGCGACGTACTATTCGTTCCGACTGCGGTCAATACGATAACAACAAGCAGCGCAAGTATCTTGTTTCCAATAATTCGCAAAATAAAAACCTCTCATTTTCCAGCCTGCCGAAGCAGCTTTCCATAAACTTTATCGTAAATGCCGTCTGCCATGTCCTGATAATGCGCGACAAATCTGGCCGCGTCAGCGTTAAGTCCCGACGCGTATTCACGATTTTTCATATAACGCGTATTCACCAGGACATTCAAAGCCGCTCCTTCCATGGCAGCCTTGCAAAGAAGCACGGCGACTCCCGCGTCCGAGACCGCCAGCACAGCCCCCTTTTCGGCGGCCTCCTGAATGACTTCAATCGATTCCGCGCAAAGATCCATAATCGCAAGCGGCACCCTGGCCGCTTCGTAAAGGCATTCCTCCATAACCGCGTCTTTGCGGGCCGCCTCCTCAGGAGTCGTTCTGGGGAGCCCGTAGGCCTTCGAAAGGGGTTCAAACACCAACGGGTCCTTATCAATCAGATCCAGCATTTCCTTCCGGAGTTTTGCGGCCTTTTCGATCAGCTTTTCCATATCCGCCCGAACCGCTTCGTACTTTTCTTTTCCGACCGTCAGATTGCCGACCATTTCAGCCAGGGCAATTCCAAGAGCGCCGACCAGGGCGCAGGTTCCCCCGCCTCCCGGAACAGGATTCCGGGAGGCCAGCTCTGATACATAGGCGTCTATCGCTTTCGAACTGTAAATATCCATATACAACCTTTCTTTAGAAGAGTCCTGTAATCCGGCCCTGGGCATCTACATCAATCTTCTCCGCCGCCGGACGTTTCGGAAGTCCCGGCATCGTCATGATGTCTCCCGTCAGGGCTACGATAAAACCGGCGCCTGCCGAGATCTTCAGATTCCTGACCGTGATCTCAAAGCCTGCCGGAGCCCCCAGCTTCTTCGGATCGTCCGAAAAGCTGTATTGAGTCTTCGCGACGCAGATCGGGCACCTGCCGAAGCCCATTTCCGTCAGCTGGGCCGCCTGCTTTTTCGCCTCTGCCGTAAGCGATACGCCATCGGCGTGATAAATCTTCCTTGCCAGCTCCGCAAGCTTTTCCTCGATTCCGAGTTCCGTATCATAGGAAAATGAAAAGCCCTCGTTTCCGCCGGCCTCCGTAAGGCGCACAACCTCCCGGGCCAGCGCCTCTCCGCCTTCTCCGCCTTTCGCCCAGACTTCCGAGAGGGCGACGTTGACGCCCCTCTTCCGGCAGGCCGCCTCCACCGCCTCAAGCTCGGCTTTGGTATCGGTCGGGAAGGCGTTGATGGCGACGACGCAGGGCAGATGGTAGACGTCGGTGATATTGGACACATGCTGCAGCAGATTGGGCAGTCCCTTCTCAAGCGCTTCCAGATTCTCCGTACCCAGAGAAGCCTTGTCAAGCCCGCCGTGCATCTTGAGCGCGCGGACGGTAGCCACCACGACCACCGCCGAAGGGACAAGACCGGCCATCCGGCACTTGATATCCAGGAACTTCTCCGCCCCGAGATCCGCTCCGAAGCCGGCTTCCGTTATGGCGTAATCTCCGAGCCGCATGGCGGTTCTGGTCGCTATGATGGAATTGCAGCCGTGGGCGATATTGGCGAAAGGTCCCCCGTGGACAATTGCGGGCGTGTGCTCCAGGGTCTGGACCAGATTGGGCTTTAAGGCGTCCTTAAGAAGCGCCGCCATGGCCCCCTCCGCATGAAGCTGGCCGGCCGTAACCGGCTTCTGCTCCGCGATCTTCCCGTAGGTATAGCCGATGATAATGCGGGAAAGCCTTTCCTTCAGGTCAACGATATCTTTTGAAAGGCAGAGCACCGCCATAATTTCAGAAGCCACCGTGATGTCATAGCCGTCCTCCCTCGGAGTCCCGTTCGGCTTGCCCCCAAGGCCGTCCACCACGAAGCGAAGCTGGCGGTCGTTCATATCGACGCAGCGCTTCCAGGTAATCTTGCGGGGATCAATGTTCAATTCGTTCCCCTGATAAATATGATTGTCGATCATCGCGGCCAGAAGATTGTTGGCCGCCCCGATGGCGTGAAAATCGCCTGTAAAATGGAGATTGATATCCTCCATCGGGACCACCTGGGCGTAACCGCCGCCGGCCGCCCCTCCTTTAACGCCGAAAACGGGTCCTAAAGAAGGCTCGCGAAGGGCAACGCAGACATTCTTGCCGATCCGGCGCATACCGTCGGCCAGGCCGACCGTCGTCGTCGTCTTTCCCTCGCCGGCAGGAGTCGGGGTGATAGCCGTGACAAGGATCAGTTTCCCTTCCTTTTCCGGAGTCATCTCTTCCAGCTTTTTCACGTCGATTTTTGCCTTGTAATTTCCGTACAGCTCCAGGCATTCCTCAGGGATCCCCGCGGTTTCGGCAACCGCGCTGATCTTCTGCATTTCATTTGCCTGGGCGATTTCAATATCCGTCAGATACGCCATTTCACAACTCCTTTCCGGCTCCAGCCGAAAGAAATCCGTTAAGAACCCCGGTTCTTCCCAGGAGCCTCACCAGAAAATAATAGATCAGTGAATTAATGGGCCACATAACAAGGTTCTTCAGGATGCGTCCCGGAAGTATCACCATAAGGGCCTGGCCGTACAGCATCGTGAGCCACAGGGAATTCAGCCCGATATTTACGACCAGAGAGACGATTCCCTCCGCCGCCAGAATCCTGGGCAGGGAAAGCTTTCTTTTATAGAAGAAAAGCCCGTAGATAAGCCCCGCCATGATGGCGCTGAAGGTGAATCCGAAAAAGAACGCTCCCGAAGGTTTGATAAGGTACTTGAGAATATCCAGAGCCCCTCCGAAGACAGCCCCGGCTGCCGGTCCGAAAAGATAGTCCACAAGCTGATTCGGAATAGTCGAAAAACCTACCCGTATCTCCGGGGTCAGATAGACGGAGAAGTTCCCCAGAATCACCGCCAGCGCGCCCAGCATGGCGCAGGCAGTAAGAACCTGTATCTTCTTAAGTTCCCCCAAAGATTCCTGAAACCGATTCGACATATCGTTTAGCATCCCATTTCTCCTTTCGCATTATAGCCGTCTTCCTCCTGAATATCAATATGTTTTTGCCGGGATTGCGGAAGAGCACAGCAACCCTGCGTTTCATCAGCAGCAATGCAGGCCGTTTATCGGTAAGACAGGCCGCAGGCCTCGCAGATCGTGAGCGCGGCGTCCGCCTTGTTGAGCGAATAGAAATGAAGTCCGTCGATTCCAAGAGCCATGTACTCATAGACCATTTTCACGGTATACTCGATTCCCGCCTTCCGGAAGTCCTCGTCCGAGGCGTTGTAATAGCGGGAAATGAGTTCCGCCAGCGGCTGGGGAATCGAGCAGCCGTTGGTTCCCAGGCACATCTTGATAACCGAATTCTTGTTGAGGACCGGCATGATTCCCACGTCCACCGGAATATGGACCCCGGTTCTCCTGATGGTATCCAGCCAGCGCTTAAAGCGCTCCACGTCGTAGCAGAGCTGGGTCATAAGAAAATCCGCGCCCGCATCCTGCTTCATCCGAAGATGGGCGATATCCTCGGCAAAAGTCGCCGCCTCGATATGCTTTTCCGGAGCGCCGGCCATGGCGATCACGAATTGATCCCCATACTCCCGGCGTATGAATCGAATCATCTCGCTGGCATGGGTGAAATCCCCCCTCGTTCCCTCCCAGCCCTGAGGGATGTCGCCTCTTAAGGCCAGAATATGGTTGATGCCGAGCGAAAGGCAGGCGTCCATCTGTTTCCTTATGTCGTCGCGGCTGTTGGCAATCGTCGTAAAATGCGAGATGGGAATCGTCTTTCCCGATTCAAGAATAGCCCGGCAGATCTCCATATGGCGTCCGGCGTTCGTTCCGCCCGCCCCGTAGGTACAGCTCACAAAATCCGGTTCCAGCGAATAGAGCTGATCCAACACGCCAAGCAGCGGCTCCAGAGGCTTATCCGCCTTGGGCGGAAAAACCTCGAACGACAGGGACATCCGTTTGGCCATGATATCTGTTATTTTCATCGCAAAGCCCTCCGATCCTCTTACTTTTTGCTTTTCAGATAGGTTTTCCTCTCTTCTCCCTTGAGCAATCTTCCGATATTCGCCCGGTGGAGAAAGAAGGCCAGGGCGACAATGCAGGCGATCAGGATGTACATTTCAAGCAGATAAGGAGCCGCCATCCCATAACTTCCGGATTGTCCTTTGATCACCGTGAACACAAGGAAAGTCAGGGCTCCCAGAAGGCTCCCCAGCGAGACGTAGTGAGTAGTAAAGAATATAAGAAAGAACACCGCCATGCAGACCAGGAAGGTCTCTCCTGAAAATGAAAGGAGAAGACCCGCCAGACAGGCGAT
>JAILID010000033.1 GCA_024695465.1 Lachnospiraceae bacterium
GATCGTCGTCCCCAATTGGGCCGCGGTCACTTTGGGCTTATCCGCCCAAAGGACGGAATTCACGGTTACTGCTGGGGCATAGGAAAGGACGCCGTAGTTCTCCGCATTCATCGTACTGTCCACAATCTCCGCGCGCACAGCAAAGACATGCTGTCCGCGCGGGACGTTTTTCAGCGTCATCTTCTTTCCGTTTGTCGGTTTCCCTATCTGCAGCGCCGCGCCTGTCTTTTCATCAATATCGTATACATAGTATTTTACGCCCTTCGGCAACTTTTTCAGTGCCGGCGTCCAAGTGAGGACCACGGTACTGTTTTTCGTCGATTCCGCACTGAGAAACATCGGAGCGGCCTGCCAGTCTTTCGCCGCTTTCAGGGTCAGCTCGGTCGGGAGCATGAGAACGCTGCGGGCTTCCAGATAGTCCGCTTCTTCGCTTTCTCCGGTTTCTTCATCTTTGGACTCCGCCATTTCCGTCTCCACTCCAGCCGCGCTCTGCGATTCTTCCGGAATCGTGTCCCCGATGAAAAAACCATCCTCAAATCCGCTGAAGGATTCCTCAAAAAAGACTTCTTCTCCGGAAGAATCTCCCGGGGTGAAGAAGATGGCCTCCTCAAAGCTTTCCGCCGCCGCGCCGGACAGCAACAGGGCTGTCAGCAGAAAGCTTGCGACAGCGATTTTCATCCTCTGTGTCTTCCTCATATCCCGATCCTCCTTTAGATTAATCTTGTGCCTGGATTAACTTATTAATTCAAAGCCTTGGCATCTTTATTTGCATATGAATACAACTGGCCAGCCAGCCGTCTTTGAAAACAAAACGCCGTCCGAAACAGAAAGACTTGCGTGATTTTCAGAAATGTTGTTTGCCTTTAGATTAACGCAGTCTCTGAAGGGATCGCCCCTAGTGTAACAACGGTATCGGGAATTGATATGGTGTTCAGCGATCTGCAATGGGAGAACGTAAAGTCATCTATTTAAAATGCCATCAGGAATGACATAGTCACCTGTTTTATTCTGCCGGGAAAGAGGGTCAGAGATTTTTCCAGTTTTGAAAAGAAGACGCCGTCAATGGTTGCGAATACCGGATTATCCGGAGAGACGCTTATGCTTTTCAGCTTCCTTGCGTTTTCGAATGGTCTCCCTTCGATCTCCATAACTGTTTTGGGAATAGATATGGAAAGAACACCTTTTTTCCTTCAGAGGAATAATCATCAAATGCATCGTCGCCTATGGATATGACCTTCCGCTTCTTAATGGTAGCCTGGATCTCCACTGCCTCCGGCAAGAAGGTATAGTAATTCACATTCCGATGCATCAGGCGCGTAACCTACAACACCTTATTCTTCAGCGGTGTGAAGATAATGTCATTGCTGACAATGTCTTTTTATCCGGGTTCATTTTGAGAGCAAATGATGATGATGGCATCAGTGATAGAAACAAAAAATAGCAAAAAACGGTTCTTTCTGGTCATATGTATCTCCTGCCTATGACGGTTCGGAATCATGTCGACAACGGAATTCGCCCTGTAAACCATAGCGAACCTCTTTTATGTGTCTTTCTTTTCCTCATCTTCCATCCCCAGCAGCCAGTCCGTCGATACGCCCAGCCCCAAGGCTACTTTCCGGAGCGTTTCGGCGGACAGGGAATGCTTTCCGCTTTCCAGATGGCTGACGCTTGCCTGCGTGAGGCCGCAGACCTCCGCCAGCTGTGTCTGCGACCAGCCCAGTTCCTGCCGCCGCTCGATCACCCGTAAGCGGATCATTTCCTTCCAGTTTTCCTGTTCCATATCCCCCACCACTGCTTAAGCCCTTTCTGTAAAAATTTTATCAGTTTAAAAATTGATTGTCCAATAAAAGTACTTATAATCTAATCGGATTGCACAAAATCGATATAAGAAATTTGGGAGTCAAAGGGACTTTTTTTCGCGCGGCGTCCGTCCGGTCTCTTCCTCCGCGCCGAGACAGATGCCCGCGGCGTCGAAGCGCAGGGGAATCCGGTAACCTTCCGCTTCCCAGACTGCGGTCCGCTCCCCGTTCTCATGGGGAAGGACGGCTGCCGGCGCGCAGGCCGCCGCGTCGCGGATCGTCGCGTAATCCTTCCCGCGGAGGACGCCGAGGGCGTCCAGCCGGTCGGAGATCCCGGGGG
>JAILID010000039.1 GCA_024695465.1 Lachnospiraceae bacterium
TACACATAACACGTTTTTCCCCAATCTATCAACTCTTAAGGAGACAGTGGATAAAGCATTCAAAGCTTGGGCCATCCCTAATGCCCAACTGAAGTCACTATGCAGCTTTAAGTAAACTTATCAATGTCGTTTACTATAAAAGAGAGCTCTAATAGTGCGGCCCAAAAGCCGCAAAAAAAATTATATAAATAAGGAGGAGCAACACATGGCAAAAAAAGAGGGGGGCGGCGGAGCATTCGCCGTAGCGCAGCAGATCGGTAAATCACTGTTTCTTCCGATCGCGGTTCTGCCGCCGGCAGGTATTCTGCTCGGCATCGGCAGTTCCTTCACCAATTCCACCACAATTGCAACCTACGGACTTTCAGGGATCCTGCATCCGGGGACATTTTTATACGGCCTCATGCAGATGTTCGCCGGGGCCGGCAACGCGGTCTTCGGCAACCTGGCCCTGATCTTCGCGCTGGCGGTCGCGCTGGGCATGGCGAAGAAGGAGAAGGGCGTCGCGGTCATGTCCGCGGGTATCTTCTATCTCATCATGCTGACCACCATGAACGTCTGCCTGCAGATCAGCGGACAGATCGTTGACGGCGTCATCCAGGAAGGCGTCAAGGAAGGCGCGATCGCGGAGGTCCTGGGCATTCAGACCCTGCAGATGGGCGTTTTCGGCGGTATCTTAGCCGGCGTTCTCGCAGGCGTCCTCTGCAACAATTTCTACAAGATGCAGCTTCCCAACGCGCTTTCCTTCTTCGCGGGGACGCGTTTCGTCCCGATCGTCTGCATGGTCGGCGGCATCGTCGTCGGCGCCCTCATGTTCGTGGTCTGGCCGATCATCCAGAGCGGCATCTACGCGCTGGGCGGCATCGTACAGTCCGCGGGTTATTTCGGAACCTTTATCTACGGCTGCATCGAGCGCGCGCTCATCCCGTTCGGCCTGCATCACATCTTCTACATGCCTTTCTGGCAGACCGGCGTCGGCGGTTCCATGATGATCGACGGCGTGCTCGTGGAAGGCGCGCAGAACATCTTCTTCGCGGAACTTGCTTCCCCGAACACCACGAAGTTCTCTGTTGACGCGGCCCGTTTCCTCGTCGGCAAGTATCCGTTCATGATGGGCGGTCTTCCGGGCGCGGCTCTTGCGATGTACTCCTGCGCGAGGCCGGAGAAGAAGAAAGAGGCAGGTTCCCTGCTCTTCTCCGTCGCTTTGACTTCCTTCCTGACCGGCGTCACCGAGCCGATCGAGTTCACCTTCCTGTTCCTCGCTCCGATGCTGTTCGCGATCCATGTCGGTTTTGCGGGCCTTTCCTTCGCGATCTGCCACATCCTGAAGATTGCGGTCGGCACGACTTTCTCGGACGGCCTTATTGACCTCATTCTCTACGGCGTGCTGCCCGGCCAGGCGAAGTCCAACTGGCTGATGCTGCTCCCGGTCATTGCGGCATACTTCGTACTGTACTTCATCGTGTTCCGCACCTTCATCCTCAAGATGGATCTGAAGACTCCGGGACGCGAGGCGGATGACGAGGAAATGCATCTTGTCTCCAAGGACGAGTACCGCCAGGCGACCGGCGTCGGTCTTGCGGGCGGAAGGCCTGAAAACGACGGCTTTGCCGTGGATCCGAAGTCCGCGGCCATCCTGCAGGGCGTCGGCGGCGTCGACAACCTCAAGGACATCGATTGCTGCGCGACCAGGCTGCGTCTGACCCTGAACGACACAAGCCTTGTGGATGAGGCTCTCTTAAAGAGCACGGGCGCTTCCGGCGTCGTGGTCAAGGGCAACGGCATCCAGGTTATCTACGGACCGTCGGTCACGATTGTGAAGTCCAACTTCGAGGAGTTCGTCGAGAAGGTCCACTTCGGTACGATCGTCATGCCGGACAAAGCGGCAGCGGCCCCGGCGGCGGAGGCCCCGAAGGCTGCCAGGGAGAAGACCCTGGCAGACGCGGTCTACGCAGCCCATATGAACGGCCAGATGAAGCTGATGTGCGAGGTTGAGGACGAGACCTTCGCGCAGTGCATGCTGGGCGACGGCGTCGCGGTTGAGCCGGCGGAAGGCAAGCTTTACTCTCCGTGCGACGGCAGGGTTGAATCCGTGTTTGACACCAGGCACGCTGTCTCCCTGATTTCGAAGGAGGGTTCCGAAATCCTGCTTCACATCGGTATCGACACCGTACAGCTCGGCGGCAAGTTCTTCGAGAGCCACGTGAAGGACGGACAGGAAGTCAAGAAGGGCGACCTGCTTGTCTCCTTCGATATGGAGGCCATCAAGAAGGCCGGCTACAAGGTTACAACGCCGTTTATCATCTGCAACACCGATGATTACAGCGCGGTCAAGCCGCTGAAGACCGGCAAGGTCAAGGCCGGCGAGAACCTGCTGCGTGTGGAAGGCTGAGCAGTTATTTAAAGATTATTGATAAATTCCTATAATCAATGCAAGGGGCTGCCGCGCTTCCCGTGAGGGAGGGGCGGCAGCTTCTTTTAGGTCTCCCGGCGGTAGCGGCCGGGACTCATGCCCCGGAGGCGGCGGAAGACATTCTCGAAGTAGGTCGTGTTGGAGAAACCGCACTCGCGGGCGATCTTGGTGATCGGCTCGTCGGTGTCCTTCAGGAGCTGGCAGGCCCTGCGGATCCGGACGACGGTTAAATACTGGATGATACTGACGCCGGTCATCCGGCGGAAATTCCGGGTCAGGTAGGCGCGGCTTACGAAGAAGCGGCGGGCGAGGTCGTCGAGGAGGATGTCGTCCATGCAGTGCTCGTTCAGGTACTCGATGACGCGCTGGATGGAGGCGGGCACATCGGAGGCGAGGGGTTCATTTCCCCCCGTCTCCTTTTTTAAATTCTGCAGATAGTCGAACTCCTCCGTGAACAGAAAGAGCAGCTCGTGGGCGCGGAGCTTCACCATAGGCAGGTAGGGGTTCTCGCCGCCGAACTCCTGCTTGAGTTTTTCCATGGCGGTAAGGAGGGCGGCCCATTTTTCGGGGCGGAAGGCGACGGGGCCGGTGTATTTCCGGCAGAAATCCTCGAAAGTGAGGGAGAAAGCGGAAAGGAGGATGCTCTCGCTTCCCTCGCGGGCGTACTGCAGGAGAAAGCGGCGGTGGCGGGGCTCGTCCCCGAAAGTGGAAGTTTTGTGGATCTGGCCGGGCGGGATGAGAATGGCGCTTCCTCCTTTTATGACGTGGATCTTCCTGTCCACGAAGAAGTAGCGGGTGCCTTCGGTCAGGATGTAGAGCTCGATGGAGTCGTGGAAATGCCGGGTCTTCATGTCCCGGCTTTTGACGATTCGGCTTTCGCTGACCTTGAGGGTTTCGATCTCCTTGCGGAAGACGACGGTATTTTCTGCTTCGGACATGGAGGGCTCCTTCCTTTTGACTCTTGTCAGGGACTGTTTTCATTTTACACGTTTGTATCCGATTTGAAAAGTTTTTCCGAAAAATAAGCGGTTTTTTCTGTTTTTGAATTTCATTTCCTCTTATAATGGGCGTGCGTTTGGGGAAACAGACAGCTCAAACGCAGAAAAGGCGGAAAATGAATACCAAAACATCGCGTACAAAACTGGATATGACAAAGGGACCGATTATGAAGCTTATCGTGCTCTTCGCCATTCCCATGGTTATCGGAAATATTCTTCAGCAGCTTTACAGCACCGCGGATACCTTTATTATCGGGAATTTCTGCGGTTCGGCTTCCATCGCGGCGGTGGGGACAAGCTCCCAGCCCCTGGAAGTTTTCCTCTGCGTCTTCATGGGGATCGGCACCGGCGTCTCCATCCTGACTTCCATCCATACGGGCGCCGGCGACGACGCGGGCCTTGGAAAGCTGGTAAGGACCGCGGTTTCCTTCACCTATCTGGCGGCGCTGCCGCTGATGTTTCTGGGGATCGTCCTGACGCCGGCCATCTTAAAGCTCATGCAGGTGCCGGCCGACACCTGGGACCTGGCGGTCACCTATATAAGGATCGTGTTTCTGGGACTTCTCGGCAACATGGGCTACAACATGAACGCCGGCATTTTGAGGGGCCTGGGCGATTCGACGGCCTCGCTGGTCTTCCTGGTCATCTCGACGCTGGCCAATATTGCGCTGGATACGGTCTTTGTCGCGCTTCTTCATATGGACGTTGCGGGGGCGGCACTGGCGACTGTCATCGCGATGTACCTTTCCTGGGCGGCCAGCATCTATTATATTAAGAAGAAATACCCGGAACTGCCCTTTAGCGTCCTGCCGGGGCTGCCGGACCGGAAGACCCTGGGGGATATCATGAAGAACGGGCTCCCGCTGGGTTTTAACAATTCCATTTACACGGTCGGGCATATCATGCTGCAGTCCCTGATCAATACCCAGGGCTCGTATTTCATGGCGGGTACTTCCGTCTCGGGCAAGATCATGGGCATCTCCAGCGTCGCGATCGCTTCCTTTGCCGCGGCCATGTCCACCTTCGCGGGCCAGAATTACGGGGCCGGGAATTACCGGCGCCTCCAGAGGGGCGGGCGGATCGTACCCTTCTATTCCGCGCTGGTCACGATCGCGCTCGGATCTGTCATGTACGCCGCGGCGGAACCTCTGGCGGGACTTTTCACCAAAGAGCCGCAGGCCGTCGAATACGCGCTTTTGTGCCTTCGCATGCAGCTGCCCTTCCAGTGGTGCTTCTGTGTGCTGAACACCGTCCTCAACCTGGCGAACGGGATCGGGGGCGTAAAATATTCCACAGTGGTCAATCTCCTGATGCTCTGGGCGGTCCGGATCCCTTCGGCCTTCCTGATTGCCCGTTTCTATGACGGACACTATGTGACCTTCGGGGTCTCTATCAGCTTCATGTTCGGGATGGCCGCGGCGCTTGGCTTTTACCGCTCAAAGCGCTGGAAGGAGGTAACGAGGCTTGCGAAGCGGCAGGCGGAAAGAAGCCAGAAAATGCTCACCAACACAGAAAGGATAAGAGGAAGAAACAATGGAAGCTTTGGTCATACATGCGGACAAGCTCTACAGGGATGATCTTAATTTCGAATACGCCCAGACGGCCCTTCCCTTCGGGCAGGGAGAATTGAAAAATGAAGAGCTCGGCCTCCTTGAGCTTTGTGACGAAGCGGGGACGGTTCCGCTCCAGCTCCTGCCGACTGCTTTCTGGCCGGATAAGAGCGTCAGGTTCCTGGTTGTCCGCTTTCTCGGACATTTTCCGGGGAACCGCAGGAAGGACTTTTTCCTGAAAATGAAAGGCTCGCAGAAGGATCCGTCTTCTCCGCTTGAAGCGGGGAAGACGGCGTTCCCGGAGCTTTTCATTTCCCGAATGAAGGATGGCTTTGAGATCTGCTCCGGCGCGCTCAAGGTGACGCTTAAGAACCAGTCCGCCTTTTTTTTTGAAAGAGTTGGTTTAAACGGACGCGTTTATGAGAAAGAACAGTTCAGGGGACCGCTGCTGGGTTTAAAGGGCCGTGAGCTGGAGCCCTTTATCGAGCGCTGGGAAGTAGCGGAGGAAGGGCCGGTTGTCGCCGTTTTGGAGGGCAGCGGCTTCTATCCGAACGTCTTTGGGGAGGAGCCGACCCGGCTGACCCTTCGTCTGACGTTTACGGCCGGCAAGCCCTGGATCGATGTCGCGGCGAGGCTCTTTAACGATTCCATGGGAGATCTCGTTCCGGACAGCTGGCGCTTTGCGGTGAAAAAGTTTCCGGGAGCGGAGGAGTGCAGGCTGGTCCGGGAAAGCGGGAAAGAGAAGAAGCTCGATTCCACCGGCTGCGGCGATCTGGCGGGAACTTTGGAGAGCGGCGGACTGATTATGACTTCCGGGACCGGGGAGCTGGCCCGGATCGAGGAGGAGATCCGGACAAATGAGAATTATATGAGGACCTTTACCGGGATCTCCAACTACAAAACGAGATTCGCGATATCGGGCAGCGGCAAAAATGTCTCCCTGGGCGTCTGCGCGAAGGACCTGGTCGCGGAGGCAAATGAACACTTCGCGGAGGTCCTGTACGGCACCTTCATGGCGGATTTCTGCGATAAAGACGGCGGGGTCTGCGCGACGCTTTATCAGGCCCAGCAGAATTTCCCCAAGGCGATCGCGGCGGATGGGAACGGTCTCACAATCTTCCTCATCCCGGAAGGGGAGGAAAAGGTTTTATTTTCCTCGGGGATGGCGAGAGAGCAGCGCTTCCTCCTGCATTTCCACGAGGCGGAGGAGGCGATGGAGGAGCTGGACAGCCGGAGCCTCATCTACCAGATGCCGATCCTGCCCTGGGTCGATCCCTCTTTGTTTGAGAAGGCGGGCTTCATGCCCGGAATCGTGACGAAGCCGGAGAAGATGGATCCGCGGACGGAACTTCTTTTCGTCGACATGGCGGATCACCACGGCCGCGCGTACGGGATGATGAATTGGGGGGATTTCCCGGATGACAATTATACTTCCCAGGGCCGCGGCGGCGGAAAGCTGGTCTGGACCAACAACGAGTACGATTTCCCGCACGCGATGTTCTGTCTTTACGCCCGGACCGGGGTGAGGCGTTTTCTCGATTACGCCAGGACCGCGGCGCTGCACTGGATGGATGTCGATATCTGCCACTACAGCACGGACCCGCTGCGCCTGGGCGGCCAATGGGAGCACACGAACAATCACAACGGAGGCTCCGGGGAGGGCAGCGGACCGGCCGGCCTTATGGTCTGCAGCCATGAGTGGGTGGAAGGACTTCTCGATCTCTGGCACTTTACGGGTGAGAGGCGGGCCTTCGAATCCGCCGTCGGGATCGGTGAAAATGTGCTCCGCCTTCTTGAAACCCCGATGTACCAGAAGCCGGGCGAGGCCAGCGCGCGGGAGACGGGCTGGGCGCTTCGCACCCTGACGGCTTTGTATGTCGAGACCGGGGAGGAGCGCTGGCTTTCGAAGGCGAAGGCGATCATTTCCCAGTTCAGGCAGTGGAATGAGCGCTATGGAAACTGGCTCGCTCCTTATACCGACAACACGGTGATCCGGGTGGGCTTCATGATCTCCGTGGCGGCGGGCAGCCTTATGCGTTACTACCGGGTCTTCCCGGATCCGGAGCTTAAGGCGCTGATCCTGGGGGCGGTCGATGATCTTACGGAGAACTTTATGAATCCCTACGGGCTCTTCTATTATAAGGAGCTGCCGAGCCTTATGCGGAACGGCAACAATACGCTGCTGCTTGAGTCCATGAGCATCGGCTATGAGCTGACCGGGGATGAGCGTTACCTGAAATGCGGCCTCGGCACCTTCCGGATGCAGTTCGGCCGGGAGGGCGGCCTTAATAACCGCAAGAGAATCGTGGAGGACGCGGTCCTGGTGGGCAGCGGCCCGACCAAGAGCTTTGCGCAGGCTTTCCTGCCCATGGTGCAGTACTACAATGCGCTGCGCGGGGCGGGGATGGATTTTTGAGATGAGCATGGGGCTGGGGGCGGACTTGTCTGCCATCAGCTCCATGCTTTTTTCGGGCTATCGGGAGAAGAGAAAAATGCATTGCTTAATATGAAAGGAGTATGGTTATGGCCTGGAGTACGCTCTCATTTAACTCCTCCGCGCTCAAGCGGCCGGAGAAGATAGAAGTCCTGATCCCGCAGGATGGTTTCAAGGGACTTCGGCAGAAAGATGATTTCAATGTGCTTTTTGTTCTGCATGGGCTTCACAAGGATCGGAAGGAGTGGCTCCTGGACTCCCAGCTGCCTTTCCTTTCGCGTGAGCTCCCCCTGCTCGTCGTGATGCCGACCTGCCGGAACGCGTTCTATATCAACACCGAGAACGGCTATAACTACATGGATTACATCACAAAGGAACTTCCGGCCCTCATAAAGGAGCTGTTTCCGGTTTCGACGGATCCCCGAAAGTGGACGGTCATGGGAGAATCCATGGGCGGTTACGGCAGCCTCGTCTGCGGCCTGCATCATCCGGAAGTCTTCGGGAAAATCGTCTCCTTCTCCGGAGCGGTCGACCTGATTAAGGCCGGACAAAGTTTTACGGACGTGGTTTGGGAAGATCTTGCGGGAAATGAAAATAAGGCCAGAGTACGCGGTTACGATCTCTTTTCCCTGGCGGACCGTCTTTTGGAGGTCCAGCCGATCTGGATGTGCTGCGGCAGGGATGATACGCTATTGGATATGAACCGGCGATTTTATGAGAAGGTCAAAGACCGATGGAAGGTCTGCTATTCGGAGGGTGAGGGAGGTCACGATTTTCTTTACTGGAACCCGAAGCTTAAGGAGGTCCTTCCCTGGATCCTGGGAAGGGAGGAGGCGGAAGCATGATCAGCGCATATGTACACCCTTACTCCAATGTTTTAAATATGGAAGTTGACGTGCGGCTCATCCTGCCGGATGCCGACGGCAGCGGCCGGCAGCTGCCCTGCATTTACCTCTGTCACGGAGGGAGCGGCGATGAGGATGCCTGGCTCCTTTACGGAGGCGTCGCGGAGCTGGCGGATCAATACCGCGCCGTATTTTGCCTGGTCAACGCCGCGGACTCCTGTTTTACCGATATGGCTCACGGTTTTCGCTATGCTTCATTTATCGGGGAGGAGCTGCCGGTCATCATGAGGCAGCTCTTTAAGCAGCTGTCCGGGAAGCGGGAAGAGACCTTCATCGCCGGGCTCTCGAACGGCGGCTATGGCGCGCTGCTCATCGGGCTTGCGCATCCGGAGACTTTCGCGGCGATCGGAGCATTTTCCGCGGGGGACAAGGCGGACGCGAAGCCGAAAGCCTTTCCCGCAGGGCAGATGGATCCGAGGATCCGTTTGTTCGGGCAGACGGAGATCCATGATACAAACTACAGCATCACCCATCTGGCGGAAGTCCTGGCTGCTTCGGACCGGCCGAAACCCCGGATTTACCATGCCTGCGGGGGAAAGGATCCCTGGCTGGACATGAACCATATCGTCAGGAGATGTTTTGAGGAGCTGGCCTGTCCGGAGTACGCGTATCAGTATCACCAGATTGAGGAATACGGGCATGAGTGGGCCTTCTGGCGGGAGGAGCTGGTTCGTTTTCTGGTTGATGCTGCCGGCCTGTAGATTCTTATTTACAAGACTGCCCGGGCGGGCACTTTTATGGCGCAAGGCGGCCGCTTTGGGCAGTTTGAAAACAGGATTGACGCTAATGCAGTGATTCCCTGACTGCGGAGGGCCTATGAAGAAGCCCGGATTGCACTTGCAATGTGTTCTCTCCCAGAGCAGTGCCAAGACTTCTTGTTTTACTGTATTGTGGGCAAGATTGACGCCGATACAGTGATTCTGCGCCTGCAAGGGGCTCTGAGGACTCTTGTTTTACTGTATTGTGGGCAGGATGTATCACCTGCCGCCCTTTATCCGGTGAAAATGAAAAACAGCCGCGCTTTTTTCGGCGCCGGTAAAAAAGAACCGGGGTCACAGACGTGGGCCCGGCTTTTTTGCGTTTAGGGGGTTTTCATTTTCAGACGTCGGCCTTGTAGGCGCCGGGGAGCCTGACAGTCCCAAACGCATTGAAATCCGGCTGACAAATGATATAATAAGGAACCAGAAACAAATGGAGGACTTGTAAAATGAAAATCAGGAAATCGACCGCCGCGGATATCCCGCGGATGATGGAGATTTACGCGCGGGCAAGGGAATTTATGGCAGCCCATGGGAACCCGGACCAGTGGGGGCCGACCAACTGGCCGCCTGAGGCGCTCATTATGAGCGATATCGAAGCCGGGGACAGCTACGTGTGCGAGAGCGATGCGGGGAGGGTGATCGGGACCTTTTATTATGTTTTCGGAAAGGACATAGAGCCGACCTACCGTACAATCGAGGACGGCGCCTGGATCGGCGGCGACACCTACGGGGTCGTGCACCGGATCGCGTCGGACGGGTCCGAACGGGGGATCGGTTCATTCTGCGTTAAGTGGGCGTTTGGGCAGTGCGGGCACCTGCGCATCGACACCCACGACGACAACGTCGTGATGCAGAACATGCTCACGAAGCTGGGATTCGTGCACTGCGGGACGATCTATGTCCGCGAAGACCGGGCCCCGAGGCGGGCTTACGAGAAAATTTCCCTGTGAATGCAGGCCTGCAGCCGTCAGTTGACAAATTCGGGGGAGGCAGGGCTGCCGGCGGCAGTTATGGGACCGGAATAAGCGGGGGAGGTAATGATTACATGCCCGACTGGCCGCCTTCTGGGCCATTAGAGGCCGCTTCGGGGAGTCTGAAAACAAAAGCAAGATTAACGCCAATACCGTGATTCCCCGTCCGCCCGCCTTCATCATCAGCTGTTTGTTCGACCGATCAGATTTTGCGGTTTGACACCTTGATTTTGCATAACTTTTGCGGAATTTCCAAAACTTGTTTTGGTGACTTCCCACAAGCTCCCAACGAGTGTATGATGGACTTAACCGAAGCGGTCAAAGGAGGTGCTGCAATGAAAGAACGCGTATACGAAACAAAGTCCGGCTGCATTCATTACTTTGTCAATGAGTTCCGGCCCGGAAGGCAGACTCTGGTGATGCTCCCGGGGCTCACCGCGGATCACAGGCTGTTTGATAAGCAGGTGGAGGCCTTTGAAGATGAATACAATCTTTTCACCTGGGACGCACCCGGGCATGCGGCGTCGAGACCGTTTGCGCTGGATTTCAACCTTCCGGAGAAGGCGGCCTGGCTGCACGGCATTCTTGAAAATGAAAACCTCACCCGGCCCGTTTTGATCGGCCAGTCCATGGGCGGCTACGTCTCCCAGTGTTTCATGGAGCGGTATCCGGGAGAGTGCGCGGGCTTCATTTCCATTGATTCCGCGCCGATAAAACGCTGCTACGTGACCGGGGCGGAGATCTGGCTGCTTAAGAGGACGGAGCCGATGTACCGGGCATTTCCCTGGAAGATGCTTCAGGATCTCGGCGTGAACGGGGTCTCAAAGACGGCGTACGGGCGGTCGATCATGCGGCTCTTCGTGAACGATTACACGAAGGATGAGTACTGTAAGCTCTCCGGGCACGGAACTAAGATGCTTGCGGACGCGATGGAGGCGGATTTGCCCTATGTGATTGACTGCCCGGCAATCCTCATCTGCGGAACCCGGGATGAGTCGGGCTCCGCGAAGAGCTACAACAAGCGCTGGGCGAAAAAGGAGGGGCTGCCGCTTTACTGGATCAGGGACGCAGGCCACAACGCCAACACGGATGCGCCGGATGAGGTGAACGGAATCATACGGAAGTTTGTAAAGTCGCTTGGGGAGGTGTAAAATGGACAGGAAGCTGCTTGTGCAGGCTCTCGTGAAAGTCTCGGCGGGGATACTGCTCCTTTGCGTGCTCATATTTGTGCCGGCGGGGACCTTTCGGTACCCGGGAGGCTGGCTCCTCATGGGGGTCCTCTTCATCCCGATGGTGATCGCGGGGTTCGTGATGATGGCGAGAGCGCCGGAACTCCTTAAGAAGCGCCTCAACATGAAAGAGCGGGAGAAGGAGCAGAAAGAGGTCGTCCTCTGGAGTGGAGTTATGTTCATCGCGGCATTTTTTGCGGCGGGCCTGAGCTTCCGGCTGCACATTCTCATGCTTCCGTGGGCGGTGAGCGTGGGAGCGGCGGTCGTATTTTTGATCGCCTACACGCTCTACGCGGAGGTTCTTCGAGAAAATGAATACCTCTCGCGGACCGTGGAAGTGCAGGAAGGGCAGAAGGTGATCGATACCGGGCTCTACGGGGTCGTGCGGCATCCGATGTATATGGCGACGGTTTTCATTTTCCTCATGATGCCGCTGATATTGGGGTCTGTCATCGGGTTTGTGATCATGCTCTTCTATATTCCGCTCATTGTGAAGCGGATCCGAAATGAGGAGAAGGTGCTCGAGGAGGGGCTTGCCGGCTACCGGGAGTACGAGAAGAAGGTGAGGTATCATCTGGTGCCGTTTATCTGGTGAGGAAACGGCCAGTATATGACAAAAACAAGAGGGACGGTTCTTGCAAAAAAAGACCTCTTCGTTCGAAGAGATCTTTTTTGCTGAGAACCGTCCCCGTATTATTTCCAGACGTCGGTGTTGTCGATGCCGATGTTCTTCTCGCGGAAGACCGGATCCTTGCCGGCGGCCTTCTGCTCCTCGTAGTCCTTTAAGGCGGCGAAGGCGAAGCGGCCGAGGAGGACGATTGCGATAATGTTGACGATCGCTTCGAGTCCCATCGTGACGTCCGCAAGGCTCCAGGCGACGTCCATGCTGTTCATGGCGCCCAGGAGAACCATGAAAGCAGCCGCGACGCGGAAGACAGTCATGAAGGTTTTATTCTTGCTGATGAAAAGGATGTTGGCCTCCGCGTAGAAGTAGTTGCCGACGATGGAGGTGAAGGCGAACATGCAGACCGCGACCGTGATGATATGGATCGCCCAGGGACCGAACTGGGCGGCGACACTCTGCTGCAGGAGCGGGATGCCGTTAAGGCTGCTGTCGGTCTTGTAGACGCCGGTCAGGAGTAAAATGAAAACCGTCGCGGAGCAGATCAGAAGCGTGTCGATGTAGACGGAGATGATCTGGGCGAGGCCCTGCTTGGCCGGGTGCGAGACCTCGGCGGAGGCGGAGGCGTTCGGGGCGGAGCCCATGCCGGCTTCATTTGAGAAGAGGCCGCGCTTGATCCCGTAGACCATGCAGGAGCCGGTGAAGCCGCCGAAGATGGCCTTGAAGTCGAAAGCGGATTTGAAGATGGAGGCGAAGACGGCAGGGATCTCGGTGACGTTTAAGATGATAATCAGGAGGCCCATCACGATGTACATGGCGGACATGATCGGGACGAGCACGGAGGAGAGCCAGCCGATCTTCTCGGATCCCGCAAAGAAGAGGTAGAGGGAGGCGATGAAGAGAATGCAGCCGATGACGAGCGGAACCTCCGTGTTGTGCAGGTCCGGGACGTAGTACTCCATCGTGGAGACGATGTTGTAGGCCTGGAGGCCGTTGAAGCCGAAGGCGAAAGTCGCGATCAGGGAGATCGCGAAGACGACGCCGAGCCAGCGGGCGTTCAGCGCGCGCTCGATGTAGTAGGCGGGGCCGCCCTTGAAGCCGGCCTTTTCATCGCGGACCTTGTAGATCTGGGCGAGCGTGCTCTCGACAAATGCGGAAGCCGCGCCGAGGAGGGCCATGAGCCACATCCAGAAGGCTGCCCCCGGGCCGCCGACGACGATCGCGGTGGCGACGCCGGCCATGTTGCCGGTGCCGACGCGGGAGGCCGTGGCGATCATGAGGGCCTGGAACGAGGAGATCCCGTTGTCTGATGTTTTGCGCTCAAGCATGCATTTGATGCAGTCCTTAAAGAGGCGGATCTGCACGAAGCCGGTCTTTATCGTGAAATAGATGCCGGCTCCGGCGAGCATGTAGATGAGGCACCAGGTGTAGAGAATGTCGTCAAATTTGCTGAGAATTTCTGCGAAAGACATAAAACCTCCTTGTTTGAAAAGTGAATGATTGTTTGCAAAGACGAACTTGCCGCGGCCGGGCGTTAGTAAGAAGTATAAAGTCAGTATAAGGGAAGCAAAACGCCCTGTCAAATAAAACGGATTTTTTTGCGCGCAGACTCAAGGGACTGTAATCTCAGCGGGGACAGCTGCGTGTGCGAGTGCGATGCGGGGAGGGTGTTTTTTCGGAAAGGACATAGAGCCGAACTATTGCAGGAGACCCGTGGCTGCAGCTGCAATGTGTTTTCTCCCGGAACAGTGTTAAGACTTCATTTTTTCACTGTATTTCAAGCTGCCAGTTTGCCAATACAGTCATTCCCTGCCCGCGGGGGTTATGAAAAATGAATTCTTCGTCCTTCCTTATGCGCTGAACAGGATAAGAGTGGAAGAAAGGATTGTTTATTGGCGCGAGAACAGGGAATGGGATTGGAATGATCTCTTCCATGATGATCAATTGCGTCGGCTGCCGGATTGAAGGAGTCAAGACCCCTTACTGTGAATCGCTTTGTCCGATACGGCAATGTGCCATAGGGGGAAGGCATGGAGACCTGCGGAAACTGCAGCGAAATGGAAAGCTGTGAGAAGCTGGGCGCGATCATTGAATACAACCCGGACGCTTTGAAACGCCTGAAAACAGGTGTGTGAACAGGCAGAAAAAGGAATTTCTGATGGCCCACAGGATGGAGGTGGAAGGTATGCTGCTTACGGAGTATGATGGAAGGGCAGTTATGGAGCTGTTTAAGGAGGAAGGGAGAAAGGAAGGGACCAAAGAATGAAGAACGGTAAAAAGAGGGTGCTAAGAATTGTATTCTGCATATTGATGATTTTTATATTGATAACTGCGGGTTGGTATGTCTGGAGGATGGTGAAATATGGGGCTTATTCCAAGGGGATGGAAAAGAATGATTTTGCCACCTGGATTGTTCCGAGATATAAATATACCGATGCTGATGGCTATGACTATGGTGTGAAATACCCTGGGTTTCTTTCCTTTACAGGCAATCTGAGCGTAGGATTACCCGCAACGGATGAGGATGTACTCACGGATTTTCTCATTATCTGGCCGAAATTCTTTGGCCGTTACGAGTATGGCGCGTCTCTTAGTGTAGGTGAGAAAAACTATCAAATCTACATTAATGCGGATGGAAGCGCTGTTTATCCTGAAGATCGCGAAGTCGTTGATCAATGTAAGGAAAATATAGGTGCCTTGCTCCGCAGGGCAGAAGAAATGTGGGGTTTAGAGTAGGTATGCTTGCTGTTTATTCAGGAGAAGAAACAGGTACAGGTTCCGCAAAAAGAAAATAGCAAAGGAAGATGTCGGAAATGAATGAATATGCTGCATATTGCGGCTTTAATTTAATTATGAAGCCCGTTTCGCAGCCGTAAAGAACGATGATGCGCTGCGTTGGCAAGCTGCCAGAGAGTGGTCAGAGCTGAACGGCGTGCAGCCAGCAACTTCAAGTTGCGGCAACAGCGGCGTGCAGCCAGCAACTTCAAATTGCGAAAACGCAAACTAAGGTTGGTTGAGAAGGCGCGGCTCATGCCTTATGATATATCCATAAATATGATATATCCATAAAGGAGGATAACACTATGAGCTTTGGAGAAAACCTGCAGACGATTCGCAAGAAGAATCAACTCTCGCAAGAAGGACTGGCAGAAATGCTGGGGGTGAGCAGGCAGGCTGTGTCGAAATGGGAGCTTGGAGAAGGGTATCCGGAAGTCGAAAAGCTTTTGATCCTGTCGAAAAAACTGAACATCTCATTAGACAGCTTGCTCGGAGGAGGAAATGCGGCGACGGCTGCTGAAGAGGGGAAACCTTCGGGTACGATCAGAATCATTTCACCGCATGAAGGCGTAATAATCAGCGCGTCAAAGGTTACTCGCTCGCAGCAGTTCAAAGGCGTCAAAAACAGTGCCCAATTCGCGTTGTTTGCTTCTGATGGGAACGATATGTCCTGGTGGGGAGCCCAGAATACCTTACTCGGATGGTATAGGAATCTTGAAGGTGTAACAAGAGAAATAACTGAAATACAGAAGGCTTTGGATACCGGCGCTGTCTCCTATACCCTGCAATACAGCGTGAAAGTGAAGCAGAACCTGTTCAGGACGATAGAAGACTGATCAGACTCAAGATGTGCGTGTCCAAAAGCAAGTTCATAACGCGCCTCCAAACATTGCGGCAGTGGCATTTGAAAAGTTTAGGAAGAGCCATCGCAAAAGTGCCGCGGCACTTTTGCGATGGGTTTCCACTATATATTGTTGACGATCCCGGAGAAGAGGAGGGAGCCGTCGCGGCCGGTGATGAGGAAGAGGAAGGGGCGGTTGAGGACGAACTCGATCTCGTCCTCGGGGAGGGCGGCGCCCTCGGTGATCGCGAGGAGCGTGTAGGCCGCGGCGGTGACGCCATTTTCGTCGATCTCGACGAGGGCCGCGTGCTCCGCCTGGCTCAAGAAGAGCTCGTCGACGTCCTCGGTCAGAGGCGTGAAATCGGCGATCTCCGGGTCCAGCACGTCGCTGACGCCGAGCGAGGCGATCGTGGCAAGAAGATCGGTCTTCGCGGAGACGCTGAACTTCGGGACGGAGAGGTGGACCAGCGGGGAGGTCCAGTGGGGATCGTCGCACCAGCGGGTCGCCGCGAGAAGCTCCGGGTCGGAGGCCAGGGCGGAGACGTCGGTGTTTTCATTTGGCAGGAAGAAGTACATATTGCCGCTGTCATTTAAAGGAAGGCCGAGCGAGGTGAAGGTGTCCGTGGCGTAGACGCTGAGGAAATCCGTGGCGTGCATCATGTCGACCTCGGTGTCGCCGGAGGCGCCGTGGAAGGTTTCGCGGGTGGCTGAATTTTCATAGAAATGGATCGTCCACTCCGCCTTGTAGTAGATCGTGGAGATGAGCGCGAGGACCGTCTCGGGGTCGAGCGACATGTCCTTCGTGTAGTCGGTGAGGAGATTGCCGGTGTTGTCGTCGGTCCATTTGCGGAGGGCCTCG
>JAILID010000052.1 GCA_024695465.1 Lachnospiraceae bacterium
GCGTGCCGCGGAGATCGCGACGATAACCGGCAGGTAAGCGAAAGCGGTGTTGGCGACCATGTCGAGGAATGCGAACCAGTCGGAATCACCAAAGCCAAGGCCCGGGATCTTAGCGAGAGCCTCGACGAGACCCATCATAAGGCCGGAAGCAACGATGGCCGGAAGGATCGGGACGAAGACGTCGCCGATAGGCTTAAGGAGACGGATGTAGAGAGGCTGCTTAGCCGCAGCGGCTGCCTTTGCCTCTTCCTTGGTGGCTGCTGCCACGCCCGTGATGTCGAGGAACTCGTCGTAAACTTTGTTAACCGTGCCCGTGCCGATGATGAGCTGAAGCTGACCGTTCGACTCGAACATACCCTTAACGCCGTCGACGTTCTCAAGGGCCTCTTTGTTGACTTTGCTGTTGTCGGAGATGACAAGGCGAAGCCGGGTTGCGCAATGCGCCGCAGACGCAACGTTCGAACCGCCGCCGATATTGTCGGCGATTTCCTGTGCGCATTTCCTATAATCAAGTGCCATGATATATTCCTCCTTTATATAGGGTTTTTAATTAGCACTTTGGCGGACAATTCCGCCGTTAACAAGCTGCTTTGTTAATTATACTTGATTACGCTCTTTTTAACAAGTGATTTTTCATAATCCTATCTTATATTTTTTATACTTTTTTTATGTTTCCTAACAGCTTTTAACAATTTATCTTTCTGCCATTTCATTTTCTTGTGTATTCTTCCGCAAAACAAAACGCCGCCGGCCGGATAAACCCGGACGCGGCGGCGCTGAGTCAGAAATCCATCCTTTTCCCGGGCGCATCATGCGGTCAAAAGCCATGCAGAGCCCGGAGGCTCTTTCCAGCAGGCATCAAACCGTCTTGCCGCCCTCGTTAAAGCTGTGGTAGAGCCAGGTGAATCCGCAGGCCGGTATCCCGACCGCTTTGGCCTCACGCGGCTCTCCGGTCATGAGATCCGTATAGTCCTCCTCCTCATTGATCCAGGCGGTCTGATCATTCTCGCTGAAGTTAAAGAGCGCCAAAAGTTTCTCCCCGTCCTTATAGCGGCCGATCCCCAGAACATGGTCGTTCCAGGTATCGAGCGTCCAGGCGTCCGCATCGTCGTCAAAAAGCCTGAAGCTCCTGTGAATGGCCAGCAGCTTCTGGATTCCCTCAAAAAGCCTGCCCTGGCGGGTGCCGGCATCATGGCGTTTTTCGGCGTCCTCCCAGTTCATGTTCCCCCGGTGGATATAGCGGGAGTCATCGCGCTTAAGGGGATCGTCGTGATAGCTGTAGTCGTTCAGCTGGCCGATCTCATCTCCGCTGTAGATGATCGGCAGCCCGGTCTGCGTGAACAGGAAGGCGTGGAGCATGAGGTCCAGCCGGATCGCCTGTTCCTCCTTCCACTCACAGTTCTCGTACTCCGCCGCCTCAATGCCGCAAAGGGAGGCTGTGGTCCCGCAGAGGCGGGCGTCCCCGAGCCTGGGGTCGTCGTTATAGAGTTCTCCCCGGGAATTGCTGCCCCAGTAAGCGCCCTTCAGGTAGTCGTTGATATATTTCTTATGGGCAACCTGCTCCATGCCGAAATTGGCCAGGAAATCAAAATCCAGCCCCCAGCCGATATCGTCATGGCAGCGCAGATAATTGAGGAAAATGAACTCCTTCGGCAGGCTGAAAACCGTATCCATCTGATGGCGGAGCAGGCGGACGTCTTTTGTCGCGACCGTATTCCACATGGTGCACATGGTCGTCGCGTTGTAGAGCATGTGGCACTCCGGCTTGTCAACCGTTCCGAAATACGGAGCCAGCTTCGAAGGCTCCATGACGACTTCCCCGAGAAGCAGGGTTCCGGGGCAGACCACGTCGGCCGCCATATGCATGATACGGACCAGCGTGTGGACCTGGGGAAGATTCCGGCAGTTGGTCCCAAGCTGCTTCCAGATGTAGGGAACCGCGTCCAGTCGGATAATATCGACGCCGCAGTTGCACATAAAGAGCATGTTGGCGGTCATGTCATTGAATACGACCGGATTCGCGAAATTCAGATCCCACTGATAGGGGTAGAACTGGGTCATGACGACCTTGCCGGCCTCCTCGCACCAGGTGAAGTTTCCCGGGGCCGTCGTCGGAAACACCTGCGGAACGGTCTTCTCATACTCGTTCGGGATCGTCCAGTCATCGAAGAAGAAATAGCGGTCCTGATATTCCTTCTCCCCGGCCTTCGCGCGCTTCGCCCACTCATGATCCTCGCTCGTATGATTCATGACGAAATCCAGGCAGACGCTGATCCCCTTCTTATGGCATTTCCCGGAAAGCCTGGCAAGATCTTCAATCGTCCCCAGCTCCGGCAGGATCTTCCTGAAATCGGATACCGCGTACCCGCCGTCGCTCTTCCCTTCCGTCGTTTCCATCAGGGGCATCATATGGAGGTAGTTAACGCCGCATTCCTTGATGTAATCCAGCTTTTTTTCCACCCCTTTGAGATTTCCGGCAAAACAGTTCACATACATCTGCATGCCGAGCATATCATTGCCCTTATACCAGTCCGGATTCTTGCTCCTTTCGGCATCCCACTTCTTGAGCTCCGCGGAGCGAGCCCTGTAGTAATCGTGAAGCATCTTGCAGTAGTAGTCAAAAGCCTGCTCATCATTGTGATAAAGCTCCGCATAAAGCCACTTCATCTCATCATAAACAGCTGACAGCCTCTCCCTGAATTCAGATTCCCAGCTTTTATCGATCATACCTTCCTCCTTTGCCGATTCAAACGCCAAAGCTCCCCGGAACGGAAGCTTCGGCCCGCGTTTTTCATTTTCAAAAAGAACCTGAAATCACTCGATCCCCAGAACCTTGTAGTCCTTGTCCTCGACGGCCTTCTTCATGGCAGCCTCATCCGCTTCCCCCGAAAGCGTGACCCGCGCCTCGCCGGCCTCATGGCTGACCACAGCTTCCTCGACAAACGGAAGGGCCTCCAGCGCCTTTTTAACCGCCGCCTCGCAGTGGGGGCACATCATGCCCTCGATTTTCATTGTCTTTGTCATAAGATTTCCTTTCCCGCCTTTTTCGGCGACTTTTCTTTCCAACACCCGCCCTTCCGAATCGGTTCGGACCGGGTGATGCAGTTTCTTATCCTTCGACGAATCATAGACCTTTACGAGATTCAGCCTCAGCGCGTTTGAAACGACGCAGAAACTTGAAAGGCTCATGGCCGCCGCCCCGAACATGGGGTCCATGGCAAGGCCGAAGGCGTGAACATAAGCCCCGGCAGCCAGAGGGATCAGCAAAGTGTTATAAATGAGCGCCCAGAACAGATTCTCAACGATGTTCTTATAAGTCCTCCGGCTCAGCCGCACCGCTGCGGCCGCGTCCAGCAGGGAGCTCTTCATGAGAACGACGTCAGCCGCATCGATCGCGACGTCCGCGCCGGCCCCGATAGCGATCCCCGTATCCGCCCGGGTCAGGGCGGGAGCGTCGTTGATCCCGTCCCCGATCATCGCGACCTTATAGTGATCGCGCGCCGGTTTTCCGCTGAGCTTTTCGAGAAAGGTCCTTTGGATGTTTCCTTTCCCTTTTTCGCGAAGAGCCCGGATCACCGCCTCCTTGCCGTCCGGCAGGACTCCAGCGATGACTTCGGACACCCCGGCCTCCCGGCCGATAGCCTCCGCGGTTTTCTCATTGTCTCCGGTGAGCATGACCACGTGTATACCCATCTTCTTAAGCTCCGCGACAGCCTTCGCGCTGTCCGCCTTGATGATATCCGCCACCGCGATGATACCCAGAAGATTCCCGTCCTCCGTAAAAAGGAGCGGGGTCCGTCCTTTTTCCGCAAGCCCTTCAGCCTGCTTCCGCAGCTCTTCCGGAATCCGCGTCTTCCCCCCGATAAAGGCAAGGCTGCCTCCCAGCAGCGTCTTGCCGGAAAAAACCGCCCTAAGGCCGCTGCCGGGGAGGGCGGAAAATGAAGTGACTTCCGAAAGCGGCATCTGCCGCTTCTCCGCTTCCAAAAGAACTGCCTTCGCCAGCGGATGCTCGCTCTTTTTCTCCAGAGCCGCCGCCTTGAGCAGCAGTTCATTTTCCGAAATGCCTTCCGCCGGAAGAATGTCCGTCACCTTCGGCGCCCCTTCGGTGATGGTACCCGTCTTGTCCAGAGCCGCGATCTCGATATTCCCGGCTTCCTGCAGGGCCTCCGCGTTCTTGAAGAGGATGCCGTTCCTCGCGCCCATCCCGTTGCCGACCATGATCGCGACCGGAGTCGCAAGTCCCAGCGCGCAGGGGCAGCTGACCACCAGCACCGATATCCCGCGGGCCAGGGCAAAACCGAAAGGACGGCCCGCCAGCAGCCAGATAACGATCGTGATCAGCGCAATCCCGATGACCGCGGGTACAAAAACGCCGGAGATCGTATCCGCAAGCTTCGCGACGGGCGCCTTGGTCGCCGCCGCGTCAGACACCATCTGGATAATCCGGGCCAGCGTCGTGTCCTCGCCGACCCTTGAAGCCTCGCAGGTCAGGAATCCGGACTGATTGAGCGTGGCGGAGGAGACGGCGTCTCCCGGCGCCTTATCGACCGGCAGGCTCTCGCCGGTCAGCGCGGACTCGTTAACCGCGGAATTTCCGGAAAGGACAACGCCGTCCACCGGAATGTTTTCACCCGGGCGCACGACAAAGGTCTCCCCGCGCCTTACGCTGTCAACCGGAACGGTCATTTCCTTCCCCTCCCGGATGACGTTGACGGTTTTCGGCGCCAGCTTCATGAGGCTTTTCAGCGCGTTCGTCGTCTTGCCCTTCGAATAAGATTCCAGCATCTTCCCGACCGTGATCAGCGTCAGGATCATCGCCGCGGACTCAAAATAAAGGTCCATCCTATAAGATGAAACCGCCGCCGCATCGCCGTCCGCCGCGGCGCGGGTCATCATAAAAAGCATGGCCGTCGAATAGAGAAAGGCTGCGCCGGAACCCAGGGCGATCAGCGTATCCATGTTCGGGGCGCCGTGGAAGAGGCTCTTAAAACCGCTGATGAAAAACTTCTGGTTGATCACCATGACGATTCCCGAAAGCAGCAGCTCCGCAAGGCCGACCGCGAGAGGATTCCCATTAAAAAATGAAGGGAGCGGCCAGCCCCACATCATGTGCCCCATTGAAAAGTACAGGAGAATGAGAAGAAAGCCCAGCGAGGCGAAAAGCCTCTTCTTTAATATCGGCGTCGTCTTATCCTTCAGAGCTTCCTCCTCCGCCGCGATCTTAGCCGCCATGCCGCCGGCCGCCCGCTCCTCCCCCTTTACGGAGGCCCCGTAGCCCGCGTTTTCGACTGCCGCTATGATGGCCGCCGGGGAAGCCGTCCCCTCGACGCCCATCGAATTCGTGAGCAGGCTGACGCTGCAGGCCGAAACCCCCTCAACTTTTGAAACCGCTTTCTCCACGCGGGCCTGGCAGGCCGCGCAGCTCATCCCGGTTACCTGATACTGCTCCATATACAACCTCTTTTCCTTATATAATTCGGCCGGATTCAAGTTCGCTCGTGTCTCTGCAGGCTTTTTTCGCAAGCGCGCTGATGACTATTAGCATAAAAGCAGGGCTTTATTTCTGTTAAATTTCATTAATTTAACAGTTTTTTAACCATAGTCATGTTTTCTCTTTTCATATACCTCCATATATTGTACAATCTAGAAAAAGGAGACCTGAAAAATGAAAAAAACAATAGCAATGGATAATCTCGGAGCGCATATTCGCGAGCTTCGGATTGAAAAAGGACTTACACAACTTGAAGTAGCGGAAGCTCTCAACGTCACTCCCGGATACATCAGCAATGTTGAAAACAATCGCGTCGCCATGTCACTCAAGCTTCTTATCCAATTTGCCCGCCTCACAGGTACAACACTGGATTCCCTTGTCGGAGAGATCTTCCCGGAATATCGAATGACCGCTCTCGACAATGAAATCCTTGCTTTTCTCTCAAAAAAAGATGAATCTTTCAAAGCCAAACTTTTGAACACTCTGAAGCTCTGGTGGCCGGTCTCCTGACCAGCCGCCTGTTTTATTTACCCGGATGAATATACTTCTCCACCAGTTCATAGAGGTTTCTGGGATTGATCGGCTTGGACAGGTGTTCGTTCATCCCGGCGTCCAGGCTCTGCCTGATATCCTCCTCAAAAGCGCTGGCCGTCATGGCGAAGATGGGAACGTTCCCCGCGTTCGGCAGTTCCAGGTTTCGAATCGCCCGCGCGGCCTCCAGCCCGTCCATGACCGGCATCCGGATATCCATGAGGACGAGCGCGAAGTTCCCTTGTTCCAGAGAGAAACGCTTCACCGCCTCTGCCCCGTCCTCGCACATTTCCACTTCATAACCGGCCCTCGTAAGCATTTTGGCGGCAATCGTCCGGCTCAGTTCATGGTCGTCGACAACCATGATCCTGCTGTTTACGACCCCCTCCTGGACCCGATCCTTTCTTTCGTAGGCAATCGGAAACGCGAACGTGACCTGGGCTTTCGTACCCCTCCCTTCCTCACTCTCAATCGACATGGTCCCGCCCATGGCCTTGATATAGCTTCTTGCAATTTCCGTATCCAGACGGATTCCGGCCGCGAAATCCTGCTCCGGCTTCACGATCGGTCCCTTGCCCAGGATCTCATCGATCCGCTCCCGGCTCATGCCGATCCCGTTGTCGCTTACGGTAAACGTGAGCGTAGCCATCTCTCCGCGGCGGACATTTTCGGATATGGAAAGTTCGATCGCTCCTCCCTTCGGCGTACAGGTGAGGGCGTTGCGGACAAGCTTCGTGATGACAAGCTCAAGGGCTGCCCTGTCAGCCTTAACCTTCTGGGTTATGAGATTTCGAACCCCGCATGAAAAATGAAGCCCTTTCTCCTGCACCCGGGGTCTTAAAACCGTCTCGATCCGGCGGACGAAGGACCTGACTTCCAGAGGATCCGGCGAAAGCTGGACCGCTTTGCCCTCAATTCTCTGGATCTCCAGCATCTCATCAATCACCCTTTTCGCCCGCTCCCCCGAAGCCGCGATAGAGCTTAAATATTCTCCGGCCGGGCCTGAAAGGTCGACCTCTTCCCGTAAAAGCTCCGCAAATCCGGTTATCGTCGCAAGCGGCGTCCGGATATCCCGGCTGATCCTCGTCATAAGCAGGGTCTTGGCTTCCGATACCTTCCGGATCTCTTCAACATTCCTCGCAAGCTCTTCCTTTTTCGCCCTTTCCCGGCGGATCTCCGCTTCTATATTAAGGACATACAGCGCGATCATGGGAATCCCCCCGACTGTGAAGCTCTTGCGGCTGACCCCGTAAAACCTTTCCGGTTCCGTAAGACGGAGCACAGACTGCTCCACGCTCCGCTCCTTATCGGAGTGCGCTTCGACATAATCGAGGACATATTTAACCGAATACCCCGGCACAATCCTGTCCCGGAGCTCAGGCAGGAGCTTCAAAAAACCCGGACTCACATAGACCAGCTCATAGCTTCCCGCCTCACAAAGAAGATACTGCATTCCCGTGCCTTCTAAAAGTTCCCGGAACATTTCATCCTTCATCTCCATGTATCTCCTCCGCATAAGACCACCTCTTGTTTCATTTCTTCATTATAATCCCTTTTTCTCATTTTATTCAACTAAAATGCGCAATTTTTTCCAAAGTCTTTGATTATCTTCGGCATTTATAATAAAATAGTAGCAGCAGTAAACCGAAAGGAGGCACGTTTATGCTAAAACGATTAGAAAGCTTCGGCTTTGACATTGAGAACGCAAGGCACCGTTTTCTGGATGACGATGACTTCTATAAGGAGAGCATTCTCTCCCTCGCCCGGGATCCGGAGTTCAAGATCCTCGACGACGCGCTCAGGGAAAAACGTTATGAGGACGCCTTCCGTTCCGCCCACAATTTAAAAGGTGTAACGCTGACGCTCGGCGCGGTCCCGCTTTCCGACCCGATCTCCCGTGTCGTGGAAGATCTCCGCGACGGTCCGACTTCGTCCCTCGAGAAGGATTATGAAGATTTCCTTTGCGCCGCGGATATTTTCCATCGTCTGATGGAAGTATAAAACGAACCCCCCTCCTAAAAGGAGGGGGTTCGTTTTATACTGTAAGCGCAGGCGGCAGATTGCTTTTCATTTCCCGGCGCTTCCTTTGCAAAAATACGCCGGACGTGACTTTATCGCTTGTGGATCTCGTCAAAGAGGATCCCGATCTCGCGTTCAGGCTCCGGCGTCATGAGACTGACCGCGACATTGGCCGCCAGGCCCAGGAGAAAGGCCGGAAGCAGCTCATAGATAGCGAAAACGCCTCCCAGGGGGGCCACCAGATATTTCCAGACAAACACCATCACGCCCCCGGTCACCAGGCCGGCCAGGGCGCCCTGGCGATTCGACCGCCTCCAGTAAAGCGCCAGAAGGACCGCAGGCCCGAAGCAGGCGCCGAAGCCCGCCCAGGCAAAGGAAACGACCCTGAAGACGGAACTGTTCGGATCCCAGGCCAGAACCAGCCCTACAAGGGCGATGCCGAACACGGTTCCCCGGGCCGCCCGCATGGACGCCTTGCGCGAAAGCCGAATCTTGAAAAATTCCTGCACAAGATCCTGGGAAACCGCGGAAGCCGCGGCCAGAAGCTGCGAATCCGCAGTGGACATGGTCGCCGCCAGGATACCGGCCAGAATGATGCCGGCTATCACCGCGAAAAGGATCCCGCTCTGGCTCATCAGATCCGCCATCTTAATGATAACGGTTTCGGACTCCGAACTGGTCTTAAGGACGGGAATCGCCCCCGCTTTCGAGACGCTGTAACCGATGATTCCGATAAATACGGCGATTCCCATGGACAAGACGACCCAGACGGAAGCGATCCTCCGGGAAGTCGCAAGCTCTTTTTCATCCCGGATAGCCATAAAGCGAAGCAGGATATGCGGCATGCCGAAATAACCGAGTCCCCAGGCCAGGGTGCTTATGATATCCAGAAAACCGTAAGAAGACGCCGTTCCGGACGCCGCGTCGTATCCCCCTGTAAGGCTCAGATAGCCGGGAAGGGCCCTGGCGTTTTCGACGACCGCCCCCAGACCACCGGCCGTTTTAATCCCAAAAAACACGATCACGACAAGCGCGATGGACATAAAGATACTCTGTACCAGATCCGTCGTGGAGACCGCCAGAAAGCCGCCCATAATCGTATAGGAGATGATGACGATCGCCCCGAAAACCATCGCCGCATGATATTCGATGCCGAAAAGGCTGTTGAAGAGCGTGCCGACAGCCTTGAAGCCGGAAGCCGTATAAGGGACAAAAAAGATAATGATGATGATCGCGGCGATGCAGGAAAGCACATGCTTCTTGTCCCCGTAACGGCGGGCCAGGAAATCAGGCACCGTGATCGCGTTCAGCCGGGCTGTATAGCGGCGAAGAAGCCTGGCTACGAACAGAAAATTCAGGTAGGTACCCACGGCCAGTCCGATCGCGGTCCATCCGACTTCGGCGACGCCCGCGAGGTATGCGAGCCCGGGAAGGCCCATGAGCAGGTAGGAGCTCATATCCGACGCCTCCGCGCTCATCGCCGTGACAAGAGGCCCGAGCTTCCTGCCGCCGATATAAAACTCGTCTGAGCTGCCGCTGCCGCCCGACCTGTTGAAATAAAAACCGATGGCCAGCATGCATCCGAGGTAAACGACAATCGTTACAATAATAATTACTTGTGATGCTGTCATAAAAATCCCCTCTCAAAATTTGATGGGAAACATTATAACATCTTTTATCTAATCCGTGAATATCTTTTTCGTAATTTAACGTGCTAAAGAGATTTTTTTATGCTATACTGTGGAAACGAAAAAATGAATGCCTGCGGCGCCCCGGGGCAAACAGCCGCCGCGCGCATCCTTGCGGCGCATTTTCGGCAAATGACAAATCTATTTGCCTTCTGCCGTAAATCCCCGTATAATAAAGATACACAGGGAGTATATTATTATGGAAAAAATGGATATGATTTTTTATCGGAAGCTTCCGACCCCCAAGGAGGTCAAGGAAGAATTCCCCATCACCGAGGAGGTGGAACAGTTAAAAGAACGGCGGGATAAGGCCATCCGGGACATTTTCGAGGGCAGGGATTCCCGCATGCTGCTCATCATCGGCCCCTGCTCGGCCGATCACGAAGATCCCGTCATCGATTACATTTCCCGCCTCCGCAAGGTCCAGGACCAGGTATCGGATAAGATCGTCATGATCCCCCGTATCTACACCAACAAGCCCAGAACCGTAGGAACCGGCTACAAGGGCATGCTCCACCAGCCCGACCCGGACAAGCCGGCCGACATGCTTGAAGGAATCCTGGCGATCCGCAGGCTCCATGCAAGAGCCGCCAGTGAAACCGGCTTCACCTGCGCGGACGAAATGCTCTACCCGGAAAACCACCGTTACCTCTCCGACCTGCTCTCCTATGTCGCCATCGGAGCCAGGTCCTCAGAAGATCAGCAGCACCGGCTCACCGCCGCCGGGGTCGGAATACCGGCGGGCATGAAGAACCCGACCGGAGGCGACCTGACCGTCATGATGAATTCCATCGCGGCGGCCCAGTCAGGCCACACCTTCCTCTACCGGGGCTGGGAGGTCAGGAGCCCCGGAAACCCGCTGGCCCATGCAATCCTCCGGGGTTACGTGGACAAGTACGGGCGGAGCCATCCAAACTACCATTACGAGGAGCTGAACAACGTCGCCGCGATGTATGAAGACAAAAAGCTGAAGAATCCTTCTGTCATCGTGGACACCAACCACGCCAATTCCGGCAAAAACTATCTGGAGCAGATCCGCATCGCCAAGGACGTCTGCCACAGCCGCCGGGAATCCGCGGAAATCAGGAAGCTGGTCAAGGGCTTCATGATCGAATCCTACCTTGAGGACGGCCGCCAGGGAGAGCATGAGCATATCTACGGAAAATCCATCACCGATCCCTGTCTGGGCTGGGAGAAAACGGAAAAGCTGATCCTCGACCTGGCCGGCCAATGGGTATAGAAACACATATAATAAGGATATAAGAGGCCCTGCCGGAATCTGTCCCGGAAAGCCTCTGAACAATAAACACAACTTATCAGGTCAAAGAAAGGATACGAACCATGAGAAAAACGAAAATCATCTGCACGATCGGCCCTGCCTCCGACTCGGAAGAAGTTTTAATCGCGCTCGCAAAAGCCGGAATGAATGTCGCGCGCTTAAATTTCTCCCACGGGACTCATGAAGAGCATCTTTTGCGCATCCAGCGCATCAAAAAGGTCCGGGAAGACTTAAACCTCCCCATCGCCATCCTTCTGGACACCAAGGGACCGGAATACCGGATCGGGACCTTCGAAAACGGCAAGGTCATGCTGAAGCCCGGCGACAGCTTCACCTTTACGACGGAAGAGGTTATGGGAAATGAAAAGATCGTCTCCGTCAGCTACAAGAATCTCGCGAAGGAAATAAACGAAGGCGATACGATCCTTCTGAATAACGGGCTGCTTGTCTTTGAGGTGCTGTCCACGACGGACAGCGAGATCATCACGAAGGTCGTCGAAGGCGGGGAGCTTTCCAACCGCAAATCCATGAGCTTTCCCGGCAAAGTCTTCCAGCAGATCTATCTCTCCGAGCAGGACAAGAGCGACATCCGCTTCGGCATAGAAAACGACATCGATTTCATCGCCTGTTCCTTCGTTTCGGTCCGCCAGGATCTCATCGACGTCCGCCGCTTTGTCAACGAGTGCGGCGGGCAGCGGGTCGAGCTGATCGCCAAGATCGAAAACCAGTCCGGGTACGATAACATCGAGGAGATCTGCGAAGAATGCGAAGGCATCATGGTCGCCAGAGGCGACATGGGCGTTGAGGTTCCCTTTGACCGCCTTCCGGCCATCCAGAAAGACCTCATCTCCCGCTGCCGCCTCCTCGGCAAACGGGTCATCACCGCCACCGAAATGCTGGAATCCATGATCCACAGCCCGCGTCCGACCCGGGCGGAAACCTCCGACGTGGCAAACGCGGTCTACGACGGCACCAGCGCGGTCATGCTCTCCGGCGAGACCGCTGCCGGCCAGTACCCGGTGCTGGCGGTCAAGGCGATGTCCCGCATCGCGGAAACCGCCGAAAACAATATCGATTATGTCAAACGTTTCCACCAGAACGAGTTCCGAATCCAGAACGAGACGGACGCCCTGTCCCACTCGACCTGCGGCATGGCGATCGACCTGCACGCCAAATCCATCGTGGCCTGCACACTCTCCGGGCTGACCGCGCGCATGGTCTCCCGCTTCCGCTGCCCGGTCGACATCATCGGCCTTACCACGGACGAGAAAACCTGGCGGCAGCTGGCCCTCTCCTGGGGCGTCATCCCGGAGATGTGCGAGGTCTACCCCTCCACGGAAGTCCTCTTCTTCAGCGCGAAGAAGATCGCCGCTTCCTCTCTGGGACTGCAGAAAGGCGACATCGTCGTCATCACCGGCGGCATCACAAACGGCCAGTCCGGCAATACCAACCTGCTCAAGATCGAGCACGTATAAAGCCTTAAAAGCACTGCAAGCCGCGGCCTCCTCCGCGGCTTGCAGTTTTTTTGCCGTTTCGCATTTTTATCAATCCCTTATTGCTTATTTTCCCAATCCGTTGTAAAATCACAGCTGAATATTTTCCACCCCCCCCAAAAGGAATACCGAGGTGACAGGATGCTGCAAAAAGATTTTGACGCATACATGGATTCCGGCTCTCTTGCCGATCATTTTTCAGAAATTTTCGAAGCATTCTCCTACACGGCAGACGGCAAATATGTTTATATCTGCCACATCCCAACTGACTACTCCATCTGGTCCCAGGAGGCCGTTGATTATTTCGGGCTCCCTGCTTCCGTAATGCGCAATGCCGGAGATATCTGGCTGGAGCATATCGCCCCGGAAGATCGGGAGGCTTACGAAAAGAACATTCAGGCCCTCTTCGACGGCTCCTCTTCTCTTCACGACATGCATTACCGGGCAAAGAACAAAAGCGGCCGCTATGTCACCTGTTCCTGTAAGGGTCTCGTCATCAGAGACGATGACGGGAAGCCCAAATACTTTGCCGGAACCATCGTAAACCATGAGCTGGAGGATTTCATCGATCCAGTCAGCGGCCTCTATACCAATAAAGAGCTGCTCCGGCAGATGGAAAATTTTTCCCGCTGGAAAACGCCTTATTTCCTCATCTTCATCGGAATCCGCCAGTTCGGCAAGATCAACGCCACCTACGGCTACAATTTCGCCAATAAAATCCTGAAACGCTTCGGCGAACTTCTGTTGTCGGGCAAGGAACACGGGTCGGTTTTCCGTCTGGACGGAGTAAAATACGCCTACCTCGTGGAACTTTCCTACGCGGACAAAAACAAGCTGGCGGCCAAATTGGATTTTCTTCGCTCCTATGTCAAAAAACAGCTGTTTATCGACGGGACAAACATAAGCCTCGAACTCAGCAGCAGCGGAATGCAGGTCGACGATCCTTCTTTGGATATCAATACGGTCCACAACACGCTGACTTACGCGCTGTCCAACGCGAAAAAAGATAACAGCTCCTCGCTCAGGATGGTGGACGACCATTTCATGCAGGGAAACCTGGCCTACGTCGAGCTTCTGACGGAGATCCGGGGTTCCATCAAGAACGGCTGCAAGGGCTTCTTCCTGGTCTACCAGCCCATCATAAACGCGGAGACCGGGAAAGTAACCGGCGCCGAAGCCCTGCTCCGCTGGGCCGACTCCCAGGGCAACATCGTCCCTCCGATCCGCTACATTGACTGGCTGGAGCGGGACGCCCTCTTCTACGATCTCGGTCTCTGGATCCTCGACACCGCCATGCGGGATATCCGGCCCCTGCTCGACAGCTATCCTGACTTCATCGTCAACGTCAACCTGGCCTATCCGCAGCTTCAGCGGCCCGAATTCAATTCCGCCCTCGTAAGCCTGCTGAAAAAGAATCAGTTTCCGAACCGGAACCTCAAGCTCGAGCTCACGGAGCGCTGCCAGGTCCTGAACATGGATTACCTGAAGGATTGCGTCGCCTACTACCGCTCCATCGACATCTCGACCGCCCTCGACGATTTCGGGACCGGCTACTCCGCCCTTACCCTGATGACGACGCTCCCGATCCAGCAGATCAAGATCGACAAAAGCTTTATCGACGACATCATGGAAGACCGCGCCAAACAGAGCCTGCTTAAAGCCATCACGACCTGCGCGGAAGAGCTGGACAAAAAGGTCTGCGTAGAAGGCATCGAGAATCCGGAGCTGGCCTCCTATCTGAAAGCTCACTATTTCGTCACCCAGTTTCAAGGTTACTATTTCTCAAAACCTCTCACCATCGACAGGCTTCTATCCTTCGTATAAGACATCCCCTTTCTTCAGGCGGCGGGAGAAATCTTTCTTCCGCCGCAGGTCTGCTTTTTCTATGCCGATTTTCTCCTGCCGCTCCCTGAGACTTTCTAAGAAATACAGATCCTATTCATAAATTGTTCATATATGGCTGTTATACTGATTCCGTCTTTATTTTGCTGTCTTCCGAGGCGCATGGAAAGCCTGCCTTCAGGTTTTCATGCCTGCCCGAAAACAGGCTTTTCGCTTTGAAACAAGATACATCTTCAAATACGTGAGATAAGATCCCATGTCAGACGAAAAAGAAAAGAAGAACATAAAAGAAGATTCGAACGGCGCCGTCGGAACGGAAAATGAAGGTCACTACGCCTTCCTCCGCGAAACCGTAAAAGAAAAGCCCCTGGGCTTCCGCGAACATCTGACCCGCCTGGCTGCCCTTGCCTTTTCAGCCGCCCTTTTCGGCCTCATTGCCGGACTGGTTTTCCGTTCAGTGACTTCAGATAAAGGCGCCGGCGTCCAGCCGGTTTCCATCCCCCGGGACGAGACGCAGAGCGAAAGCGCGGAGTCCGGTTTCTCCGAAAGTCCGGCCGAATCCTCCGATTCCGCTTCCGGGGAGCTGCCGATTCCGGCAGAGGATGTGACGCCGAGCCCTGAACCCGCAAAAAACCCGGAGCTCACGGAAGAAGAGAAAAATGCCCTGGCGGTAGATAATCAGGAACGCTTTTATAAGAGCATGCGGACCGCCGCCGAATCTGTTTTCAAATCCATTGTCACCGTAACCGGATCCGACAGCGCGGAAGACTGGTTCCGGACAGAGAACGTTAATCACAGCGCCAGCGGCGTCATCGTCGCCGACAACGGTCAAAGCTTTCTCATCCTCGTCGATTACCGGCCCCTGGCCGGTTCGGAACAGCTCTCCGTCAGCTTTTCCGACGGAAGCATCTGCGACGCGGAAATCACGGCCCGGGATCCGGCAACCAATATCTCTATCGTAAGCGTAGCGAAATCTTCCCCGGGCGTCGACCCGGAAGAAGCGCAGCCCGCCGTTCTCGGCAACTCCTACACGCTTCTTACCGGAGACGCCGTCATCGCTGTCGGGAGCCCGCTTGAAACCTCATTTTCCTTTGCCTGCGGACACGTGACTTCGCTCAGCAAAAACGTCACGTATCCGGATGGGGAATTTTCCCTGATCACGACCGACATCCCGGGAACTTCCAACGGAAGCGGGATGCTGATTGACCGGGACGGGAGGATCATGGGCCTGATCTCCCAGCAGTACAGCCCCCAGGGAACCGCCATTATCAGCGCCATACCGATTTCCCATATCAAGTCGGTCATTGAGCTTCTGTCAAACGGAAGTCCCGTCCCCTATCTGGGGATCGCGGGCCAGGATATCAGCGGCGAGCTTTCCGCGCTTACCGGCATGCCGCAGGGCATCTACGTAACAGACGCCGCCGCGGATTCACCGGCCATGGCCGCAGGGGTCCAGCCGGCCGACATCATTACCATGCTGGACGGAAAGCCGGTCAAGACCCTGCATACCTTCCGCGAAAGGCTGCTGGATCTGACCGTCGGGCAGACCCTGATGCTGACCGTCCTGCGGAACGGGGCGGAAGGCTATGTGGAGATCAATCTGGAGACCCAGATCGGCGAACTCCCCTGAACCTGATTTTGTTGACCTAATACAATCATAGAAATGGAGCAATATGCGTTTTATCAGTGAACTAAGAGACGGCAGCCGTATCCAGGACGTTTATCTCGTCAAACACAAGCAGTCGGCTGTCACCAAAAACGGAAAAAATTACGAAAGCATCATCCTGCAGGACAAAACCGGACTTCTTGACGCCAAAATCTGGGATCCCACTTCCGACGCGATCTGTGAATTCGAGGCGCTGGACTATGTCTACGCCGCCGGAAGCGTCAGCATGTTCAACGGCTCCCTCCAGGCCTCCCTGAAGCAGGTTCGCAAGGCGGATCCGGGGGAATATATTCCCGCCGATTACCTGCCGATGACCAAAAAGAACCGAAAGGTGATGCTTCAGGAGCTCCTGAAGCTTGCCTCCAGTGTCCAGAACCCCTATCTCTCCCAGCTGCTCAAAAGCTTTTTCTCGGAGGATAAGGATTTTGTCCTTGCCTTCGCTGCCCATTCCGCCGCCAAGACCGTCCATCACAGCTTTGTAGGCGGCCTTCTGGAGCATACCCTCTCGGTGACCAAACTCTGCGACTATCTGGCCTCCTGCTATCCCGCAATCAACCGGGATCTCCTGATCACGGCCGCCATGCTCCACGATATCGGAAAGGTGACGGAGCTGTCTGACTTCCCCGTCAACGAATACACCGACGACGGCCAGCTGCTGGGCCATATCATGATCGGGGCGGAGATGATCCACGACCACATCGCCCGCATTCCGAATTTCCCGAAAAAGCTGGAGACCGAGATCAAGCACTGCATCCTCGCCCACCACGGGGAGTACGAATACGGTTCCCCGAAAAAGCCCGCGATCATCGAGGCGCTGGCCCTCAATCTGGCGGACAATACGGACGCCAAGCTCGAGACGATGACGGAGGTGCTGGAATCCGCCGCGCCGGATGCGGAATGGATCGGCTTCAACCGCTTCTTCGACTCCAACCTTCGCAGAACCGGAGAATAAACATGCAGAAAAATGAACTTCTGAAAATTCAAATTGAAGACATGACAAATGAAGGTGAAGGCATCGGACACTCCGATGGCTTCACTCTTTTTGTAAAGGACGCCGTCATCGGGGACACCGTCCTTGCCCGCGTGACCCGCCCCAAAAAAAGCTACGCCTACGCGAGAGTCGAGCAGGTACTGCTCCCCTCCCCCGACCGGATCGCTCCGGCCTGCCCCAAAGCCAGGAGCTGCGGCGGCTGCAGGCTGCAGGAGCTCAGCTACGAGCGGCAGCTGGCCTTCAAGTCCGATATCGTAAAGCGGAACCTCATGCGCATCGGGGGCTTTTCGGACGTCCCCATGGAAGCCATCATCGGCATGAACGAACCCTTCCGCTGCCGCAACAAGGCCCAGTACCCGGTCGGCTCTTCCAGAAAAGAGCCGGGGAAACTCACGACCGGCTTCTACGCCGGCCGCACCCACGACATCATCGACATCCGGGACTGCCTTATGACCCCCTCCCGCAACGCCGATATCCTGAAGCTCATTCTTGCCTTCTGCGAGAAAAACCGCATCCCGGCCTACGACGAAAAAAACGGCAGGGGTCTCCTGCGCCACATCCTCATCCGCGAAGGTTTTGGGAGCGGCGAGGTTTTGATTTGCCTGATCCTGAACGGCCGCAAGCTTCCGAAAGCCCAAAAGCTGGTCGAAGAGCTCCTCGCGCTCTCCCCTTTCCCGGACGGGACGGTCATCAAAAGCATCTGTCTTAACGTAAATGAAAAGCGGACCAACGTCATTTTAGGAAATGAAGTGCTGCCCCTCTACGGCCCGCCCTTCATTTTCGATACCCTCGGCGGCTCCTCCTTCCGCATCTCCCCCCTCTCCTTCTATCAGGTTAATCCGATCCAGACGGCGAAGCTCTACCGTACCGCGGTGGAATTCGCGGGCCTGACCGGGACGGAAACCGTCTTCGACCTCTATTGCGGGATCGGGACCATCTCCCACTTCCTTGCCCGCAATGCGAAGGAGGTCTATGGGGTTGAGATCGTTCCCGAGGCGATCCTGGACGCGAAAGAAAATGCCTCTCGAAACGGCCTTGCGAACGCGCATTTCTTCACCGCGGCCGCGGAGGATGTCGCCGCGCGCGGGTATTTCGATGAAAAGACGCCCCTCGTCCATCCCGACGTCGTCGTCGTCGACCCGCCGAGAAAGGGCTGCGATTCCTCGCTCCTTCAGACGATCCGCGCCCTCGCCCCGGACCGCGTGGTCTACGTGAGCTGCGATTCGGCGACGCTGGCCCGGGACCTTAAGATCCTGTGCGGCGAAGGGGACGGCGCGCGATACGAGCTAAAAAGGGTCCGGCCCTGCGATATGTTTCCGCATACGGGGCATGTTGAGACGGTATGTCTTTTGTCCAAACTTTCTGAGGCAAAGAATCATATCAGCGTGAAGGTCGATATGGATGAAATGGATCTGACGGCGGCGGAGAGTAAGGCGACCTATCAGGAGATCCAGGAGTGGGTGAAGGAGAAGTACGGATTTCGTGTTAGTCATTTGAACATCGCGAAGACCAAGCGGAAATGCGGGATCATCGAACGGCAGA
>JAILID010000062.1 GCA_024695465.1 Lachnospiraceae bacterium
GATTATTTAAGGGTAACCTTAGCGCCGGCTTCCTCAAGTTTCTTCTTGAGTTCCTCAGCCTCTTCCTTCATCATAGCTTCCTTGATGACCTTCGGAGCTGCATCGACAAGGTCCTTAGCTTCCTTCAGGCCGAGGCCAGTAGCTTCACGGACAACCTTGATGACCTTAACCTTGGAAGCGCCGATCTCAGTAAGTTCGACATCAAACTCAGTCTTCTCTTCCTCGGCGGGAGCAGCATCGGCAGCCGGTCCGGCAACAACAACGCCGGCAGCGGCGGAAACGCCAAACTCTTCCTCGCAAGCCTTTACGAGATCATTCAGTTCCATGACAGTGAGCTCTTTCAGAGCCTCAATAAATTCCTGAGTGCTTAACTTAGCCATTTTTCTTTCCTCCATTTTCATGATAAATCAAATTGCGCGGCCGCGCCTTACGCGGCAGTCCGCTTAGATTGCTTATTCCGCTGCCGCAGCCGGCTCGGCATCTTTTTCCGCGATCTGCTTGACAACGCGGGCAAAATTCGCGATCGGAGACTGCATGCTGCCGAAGAGTCTTCCAAGAAGCACTTCCCTCGTCGGAACCTTTGCGAGTTCCGCAAGCTGCGCCGCATCATAATACTTGCCTTCAACAACGCCGCCGACAAATTCAACCGGCTTGTAATCCTTTACATATTTTGCCAGAATCCTTGCCGGAGCGACAGCGTCATCCTTGGAAACCGCCAGCGCGTTGGGGCCTTCCAGATGGCTGTCAAGCTGCGCGAAATCAGTACCTTCGAAAGCGCGCTTCATCAGGGTATTCTTATAGACCTTGTAGACAACGCCGCTCTCGCGGAGCTCTTTCCTCATTGCGGTATCCTGATCAACGGTAACGCCAAGGTATTTGACAATAAGTGCTGCCTGCGCGCCGTCGATGCTTGCAGAAATCTCATCAATAATCGGCTGTTTCAGTTCTACTTTTGCCATGTCCTTCATTTCCTCCTTCTTACTATATTCGCATCTGACCAAACAAGAAATAACCCTCTGCCAAAGACACAGGGTTATGCGATCTCTCAAAAGAAAAACCATTCCCTCGGCAGGCGCTGCGCTTACGTCCATCGAAAAGGACACCTGCTGTCTTCGGTATGATGCGTTCCTATATTAGCATGGAAGCAGCCATGCTGTCAAGCATTCTTTTATCCCGGCGGAAAGGCGCAGATATTCGTTTTAAAGGCCGTCAGCTGACAGGCCGCGAATCCCGCGCCGCTTCCCGCAAAACAGGAAGAAAGCTCTTAAAGCTTAACCGGATTAACCTTGACGCCCGGACCCATGGTAGCGGCCATGGTGATCGTGCGGAGATACTGGCCCTTAACCGTGCTGGGACGAACCTTGATCAGCTGGTCAAGCAGAGCCTTTGTGTTCTCGAAAAGCTGCTGCTCGGTGAAAGAAGCCTTGCCGACCGGGACATGGATAATATTGCTCTTGTCAAGACGGTACTCGATCTTACCTGCTTTAATCTCTTTGACAGCCTTAGCCACATCCATCGTAACCGTTCCGGCCTTCGGATTCGGCATGAGTCCTTTGGGGCCGAGAACACGGCCGAGACGGCCGACAACGCCCATCATGTCGGGAGTCGCGACAACGACGTCGAAATCGAACCAGTTCTCCTTCTGGATCTTCTCAACGAGATCCATCTCGCCGACATAATCAGCGCCGGCCGCGCGGGCTTCGTCCGCTTTCGCGCTCTTGGCAAATACAAGAACGCGGACGCTCTTGCCGGTCCCGTGCGGAAGGACGACCGCGCCTCTGACCTGCTGGTCGGCATGGCGTCCGTCGCAGCCTGTGCGCACATGAATTTCGATTGTCTCATCAAACTTCGCGACAGCCGTCTTCTTGACGACCGCGCAGGCTTCTTCAAGATCAAACAGATTCTGGCGATCATAAGCCTTCACAGCTTCTGTATATTTCTTGCCGTGTTTCATTTTCTAATCCTCCTTGTGGTCCTATCGGATCCTTACAATCCTTCCACTCTTCAGTCTTCAGCTACAACAACGCCCATGCTGCGGCAGGTGCCGGCAATGATGCTCATCGCCGCTTCAACGCTGGCCGCGTTAAGATCCGGCATCTTCCGCTCGGCAATCTCGCGAAGCTGGGCCTGCGAGATCGTAGCAACCTTTTTCTTATTCGGTTCTCCCGAACCCGAGGACAGGTTCAGGGCCTTCTTGATAAGAACCGGAGCCGGCGGCGTCTTGGTGATAAAGGTAAAGCTTCTGTCAGCGTAAACCGTGATAACGACCGGGATGACATAATCACCCATCTGAGCCGTCCGGGCGTTGAACTGCTTGGTAAAGTCCATGATATTGACGCCGTGCTGTCCGAGAGCCGGGCCGACAGGCGGAGCCGGAGTTGCCTTGCCGGCCTGAATCTGAAGCTTGATGTAGCCTGTTATTTTCTTAGCCATGATTGTTCCTCCTTACGTGGTTTTTAACGGGGTTCTCCCCCTTCCACTTTTTCACAAATGATATCGTCTGCTTCTCCTCAAAATCCGCTGCCTCAGCGCTTCCGCACCTCGGCATAGCCGATCTCGACCGGGGTTTCGCGCCCGAAAAGCTCGACATTGATTGTAATAGTCTGTTTCTGAGGATTGACGCCGATCACGGAGCCGACCGTACCTTCCCAGGCACCTGCCGTGACAACGACGGTGTCCCCCTTCTCACAGTCGAAGATGATCTTCGTCTTCGGCGCCGGAGCCTCTCCGTCCAAAATACCAAGAGCCTCTATCTCGCCCGGCGTCAACGGCACCGGCTTGCTGCCGGGTCCCACAAACCCGGTCACTCCGCGTGTGTTGCGCACAACATACCAGGTATCGTCGTTCATCTCCATATATACCAGAACATAACCGGGAAACAGTTTTTTCTGGGTCTGTCTGGTGACGCCGTTTTTGGTCTCCTTAACATCCTCCATGGGAACCCGGACCTCAAGAATTTCATTTTCCAGATGCCGGTTCTCAATGGTCTTCTCGATATTGGCCTTGACCTTGTTCTCGTATCCTGAATAGGTATGTACAACATACCAGCTCGCTTCTGCCATTTTTTCCCTCTTTATCCTGTCAGATCGACATGAGCCAGTTGACAAGCTGCAGGGCAGCGCTGTCGATCACGGCAATGACCGCCCCCATAATGATCGAAATGACGACAACTAAAGAAGTCTGCTTGATGAGCTCGTCCTTCGTTGGCCAAAGGATCTTCTTCCACTCTTTTTTTATGCCGCCAAGAAAGCTTTCCTTCTTTTCGGCTGCCTTTTTGCTGGTTTCCGCCATGGCAAATCCCCCCTGTTACTTCGTCTCTTTGTGCAGGGTATGCTTGCGGCAGAACTTGCAGTACTTCTTCGTCTCCAATCTTTCCGGATGTTCTTTCTTATCCTTCTTGGTATTGTAGTTACGCTGCTTGCATTCTGTGCAGGCCAAAGTTATCCTTGTACGCACGGTTTACACCTCCAATGATAATCTTGCTGCCTCTTTTCCCGTGTTTTTTCACACAAAAAAAAAGACTTTTGTTACTGGTCACATATGGAATAGTAACATAGTCTTTTTTCCGCGTCAAGAAGAAAATCAATACCTTACCTTAAATTCATAATCCCTCGCCTGAACGGGAATATATTCGGATTCGATATCCGTAATCCTGACAAAACGCTGGCTGCCGACCGATTCCAGAAGCCTCCCGATATTCTCCTCGCTCCCCTGGACTTCCATCTCGACCCGGTCGTCATAGAGGTTCTTTACCCAGCCCGTGACGCCATAGCGCTGGGCCGCGTAGGACGCGTGATAGCGGAAGCCCACGCCCTGAACCTCCCCGCTGACATACAGATGCTTCCGCACAATTCCTTTCATACTCCTCTCCCTTCCGCAGGCCTTTCCTCCGCCTTTGCCGTCCTCCGGCCTGAAGCCTTCAAAAATAAAAAGATCAACAATTCCTTTCAGGGCCTTAAGGGAATCCGCGTCCCGGACCGTCCATCCGGCCATGACCGAACGGTAGATATACCTTTGGAGAATAAATCCCGCGGAGCCGCTGTCATTGATCCGGTAGGAAATGAAATCCGGCTTCGCCAGAAAATTAAAAAGACAGATCGTAAAAGCTTTGGCCAGGAGCGTCTCCTCAGGAAAACGTTCGGAAAGCTGCCCTCTTAAGTACTGGGGCCGCTGCCGGGCAAGCTCCGCAAGGATCCCCGGATGGAAGGATTCAATAAGAACCTTTCCCTCGTAGCCGTCCAGATAGAAAACAAGCTCCCGCACGATCTCCTTATAGTCCATCCCCTTCTCGCACTTCACTTCAATAAGAAGGGGAACCTTCCCATCCACCGTTTTCAAGACCTCATAGAAGATCGGAACGCGCAGTTCCGTCCCGAACAGCGTAAGTTCCGAAAGCTCCCGGAGCGTCTTCTCATCCGCGAGGGCGTCGACGCCCGCCGCGCGCTTAAGGTTCCGGTCGTGAAGGACGACAAACTGATTGTCCGCCGTCATCCTTACGTCCAGCTCGATCCCGTATCCCTCTTCCAGCGCTTTCTCAAAGGCCGGCATCGAATTTTCCGGGATTCCGGCTTCCGGGTCAAAGAGCCCCCGATGGGCGTAATGCCAGCCGGCCAGCTCCAGGACCCGTTCCTTTCGCTTCTTATAAGGAAAAGTCATAAAGACAAAAACGCCTGCAAGGATGCCGGCCCAAATCAAAAAAGCCAACTTCATTTCCTCCTTCCATATAAAAGCCCTCAGAGGCAAGTATAGCATAGATTAAGAAAAAATGTGTTTTTTTTCAAAAAAAAGCTTGCATTCTTCCGCCTTTCCTGTTATACTACATTTCGTTGCACGACATGGAAGGTTAGCTCAGCTGGGAGAGCATTCGCTTGACGTGTGAAAGGTCGCAGGTTCGAGCCCTGTACCTTCCAGTAAAAGGAGAAGCTTAAGCTTCTCCTTTTTATTTTTCCTCATTCCTCATATTTCCTTCTGGCTCACTATAATTTTTAATATCCTGAAGTTCCGCTTTCCCTGTCGAAACAAAGCCTCTACGATTCTAATCAGCCAGATAGCAGGCAGCAGGATCGTGTACTTCGCCATCGGATATTTCGAACAAAGATAATCCTTTTTCGGGAACAAATACAGAAGCCTCATCCCCCAGGTCACTTTCCCGCTTTTTCCGGAAGCTTTTCCAATATTATGAATAACCCTGTTCTCCAGCTTCCCGTAAGTTCCGCATCCGCAGACATAGTCCAGCATCTCCCTCTCCCGCGCCGTCAGTTCCCCTCCGCCGAAAAGATGCATGGAAAGAGAGCGGTTGAGCGCTTCAAAATCCCGAATTCCAAGCTTCTCCGTCTCCGCGGCTACATAGTCCATATCGAGCTTTTCTTTTTTCAGGTACACATAGCTGTCCAGGAGTGACCGAAGTCCCGTTCCACGATCTGAATAATGCTTATACTCATGGGCCAGCATATAGACGTAGAAATCCTCCGGCGTAAAATGAAACCTACAGCGCTTTCCCTCGTCTTTTACAAGCCGTTCTTTCACGTTTTCATAGTAGAATCCGGGTTTGCTGTTTTGACTCTTTTTGGAAAACAACGCGCGGTGCATTTCGAAATTGCTCACCGGTTCTTTAAAATAACAGTCATGGATCCCCTTATTATATTTCCCCGCGCGAAACCCCATCCCTTCCAGTATATCCCGGACCTTATCCGCATATCGGGCGTCAAACAGGATGTCATGGTCGGACATCTCCCGCAGGCCGTAAGCGGGATAGTAATCCTTCAGCACGGCGCCTTTAAGGGGCATATACCAGATTCCTTCCTCCTCGAGCCTGCCGAAAAGCTCCTCCATCTCCGCGTCCATAAGGGCAAGCTTCCGGACGGCCTTTGCCCTCGCCTGGACGAAGCGCTGATCCCGAATTCCGGCGCTCTCCAGCGCATAGGCCGCGGCCGCCGTCAGCATATGCCTTGCGGACTCCCGGTAAAGCAGGTCAAGATCCACATTCCGAAGCCGCTCTTCCTCCGGCACCCTGCCGTTTACGGCGCAGGATAAGAGCCAGATCAGGTCTTCCGGAAGAGCCG
>JAILID010000142.1 GCA_024695465.1 Lachnospiraceae bacterium
CCGCCTTTTTGACCCATCCGGCAATCTCGGAGACGCCTCTGAGCTTCTCAAACCCGCCTTCTTTCTCAACAATAAGCGTCGGAGCCTGACGGATGCCGAACCTGTCGACAAGTTCGCGGTTCTGATCCTCCTCCGCGTCAATCAGCTCGTAAGACGCGCCGGCCTTAGTCAGCATGGCTATGGCCGCCTTGCAGTTGGGGCAGGTAGGGGTCTTGAAAAGGAGGAGCTTCTCTTCGCCGGTCTTAACGATGGTCCGCGCTTCGGGGGATGCTGTTTCTTCCCGGACCGTCCCGGGACCCGGGTTCGGTCCCGTATGCGTGAGGATGGAACGGCCGATATTGTAGACCCGGCGGTCCCTGTACTCCTGAGCCTTCCCGTCGTTCCAGTTCTGGATCGGACGATAATATCCCGTGATGCGGCTGTAAACCTCCGTTTTCTGTCCGCAGATCGGGCATACCGTCTGTTCGCCGGTCAGATAGCCGTGATCCCGGCAGATGGAGTAGGTGGGCGACATGGTGTAATAAGGCAGCTTATAGTTTTCCGCGATCTTCCGGACAAGGTTCGCCGCTGCCTTCCAGTCCGGAAGCTTTTCGCCGAGGAAAGCGTGGAAAACCGTTCCGGAGGTATAAAGGGTCTGCAGGTCGTCCTGGATGTCGAGGGCCGAGAAGACGTCCTCCGTGTAGCCCACCGGCAGGTGGGAAGAATTCGTGTAATACGGCGTCCCGTTCATATTGGCCGTGATGATATCCGGGAACTGTTCCTTGTCGTGCTTGGCGAAACGATAGGTCGTGGACTCCGCGGGCGTTGCCTCGAGGTTGTAGAGGTCGCCATACATCTCCTGATAATCCGAAAGGCGCTCCCGCATGTGGTTCAGGACGTCGCGGGTGAAGGCCTGGGCTTTCCCGTCGGTAAGATCCACGCCCAGCCATCCGGCGTTCAGGCATGCTTCATTCATGCCCACAAGGCCGATCGTCGAGAAATGGTTCTCGAAGGTTCCCAGATAACGCTTCGTGTAGGGATAGAGACCCTGCTCCAGAAGGCGGGTGATAACCGTGCGCTTGGTCTTGAGGCTTCTGGCGGAAACGTCCATGAGATGGTCGAGCCGCTTATAGAAGTCTTTCTCGTCGGAAGAGAGATAGGCGATCCGCGGCATATTGATCGTTACGACGCCGATGGAGCCGGTCGACTCACCGGATCCGAAAAATCCTCCGGATTTCTTGCGGAGCTCCCTGAGATCCAGGCGGAGGCGGCAGCACATGGAACGCACATCGCTCGGCTCCATGTCCGAATTGATATAGTTCGAGAAATAAGGCGTCCCGTACTTGGCGGTCATCTCAAAGAGAAGCTTGTTGTTCTCCGTCTCGCTCCAGTCAAAGTCCCTGGTAATGGAGTAGGTCGGGATCGGGTACTGGAAGCCCCGCCCGTTGGCGTCGCCCTCGATCATGATTTCGATGAAGGCCTTATTCACCATATCCATTTCCTTCTTGCAGTCGCCGTAGGTAAAGTCCATCTCCTTTCCGCCGATGATGGCCGGGAGATCCTTAAGGTCATTGGGGACGACCCAGTCAAGGGTTATGTTGGAGAAAGGCGCCTGCGTCCCCCAGCGGCTGGGGGTATTCACCCCGTAGACAAAGGACTGAACGCACTGCTTGACTTCCCGCTGCGTCAGGTTATCGACCTTGACAAAGGGGGCCAGGTAGGTGTCGAAGGAGGAAAAAGCCTGGGCGCCGGCCCACTCATTCTGCATGATGCCGAGGAAATTGACCATCTGGTTGCAGAGCGTGGAGAGATGATTGGCCGGGGACGAGGTGATCTTGCCCGGAACGCCCCCGAGTCCTTCCTTAATCAGCTGCTTGAGGCTCCAGCCGGCGCAGTAGCCGGTCAGCATGGACAGGTCGTGAAGATGGATCTCCGCATTCCGGTGGGCGTTGGCAATCTCCTCGTCATAGACCTCGGAGAGCCAGTAGTTCGCCGTGATCGCTCCTGAATTGGACAGGATCAGGCCGCCTACCGAATAGGTAACCGTAGAGTTCTCCTTTACCCGCCAATCGTTGATCTTCAGATAATTGTTGACGATTTCCTTATAATTCAACAGGGTGGAGTTGATGTTCCGGATCTTTTCCCGCTGCTTCCGGTAAAGGATGTAGGCCTTGGCTACATCCGCGTAACCGGATTCCGACAAAACCTTCTCGACGCTGTCCTGGATCTCTTCTACTGAGATCTTTCCGTCTGTGATCTTCCTGTCAAAATCCGACGTGACATGGAGGGAAAGGAGTTCGATAATACTTGGGTGGATCTGTCTGCCCACCGCCGCGAAAGCCTTGGTAATTGCTGTGCTGATCTTATTGATATGGAATTCAACCACCTTGCCGTCTCTCTTAACAACCTGATACATGAACATGTCTCCTTTGATTGTGTTTATTTACAAATCCATCTTATTCAGGATAGCACCTGAGACGGCGTTTTGTCAATATCTTCCGTTTTAGTCTTTTTTGCACCACAAGATATAGTATTTTAATCCATTCCTCTGACCTGAACATCCGTCACATATCTTTTCATGATCTCCGAGTATTTTCTGATTTTTTCCGCCGAAGGGGCGTGTAAATTGCCAAATGGCACGGTGTCCCGGTCCGTAAAGGGCTGCAGGTAAAAGCGGCCGGCCCCCTCGACCATCCGGCCGATGCCCTCAAAGGACTCCTCATTGTGGAGCTCATCGACGACCGTCGTCCTGAATTCATAGTCTGCCGAACCCTTCATGAGGAGGCGGATGCTCTCCCGGATATTCGCCAGGGAAAAGTTTTCTTTCCCGATTGTCTCCGCATATCTTTCCGGGCTGTTTTTGATATCCATGGCAACGTAATCCGCAAGGCCCCCGTCAAGCACCTGCTTCAGCACATCCGGGTGGTTCCCGTTCGTATCCAGCTTGATGAGGTAACCCAGCTCCTTTATTTTTCTCAGGAAATCCGGGAGCCCGGGGTAAAGGCAGGGCTCGCCCCCCGTAACAGCGGCCCCGTCCAGGAGCCCTTTTCTCTTTTTTAAAAATGAAAACAGCTCCTCCTCCTCCATGACCGCGGGAGCCGATCCGTCCACAAGCTCGAAATTATGGCAGTAGGGGCAGCGAAAATCACAGCCGCCCAGGAAAATCGTACAGGCGACGCGCCCGGGATAATCCAGGAGCGTCATCTTCTGCAATCCATATATTTTCATAAGACCTCCTTTCGCTTCTCGTTATTCTGCCGGCGGCCGGCCGCTTCCTGGCCGGGAATGTTATACGCCCGCCAGGATGTGCAGATTTCGGATTCCGGAATCGCCGATTTCGTCATTGACCGAATAGGCGTGCTTCTCCAGATCTCCGCAGACCGCTTTTGAAAACTTCCGGACGATGAGTTCGTCGATGAGATCCGCGGCGATCCCTTCAATCACGTTCGTTTTCTCCTCCCGCATCTTTTCGCC
>JAILID010000149.1 GCA_024695465.1 Lachnospiraceae bacterium
GGCAATTCCGGACACGATTTTTCGGATGGGGATCTGAAAGGGCTGATTGTGATCGGACGCTATCTGGCGGCCCATGGGATCACCGCTTTTGCGCCGACCTCGCTGAGCCTTCCCTATGAGTCGCTAAAAACCGCTTTTTTAACGGCGAAGGAGTACCTCAAATCCCGCCCCTATGACGGCGCGAGACTTGCCGGCATACATATGGAAGGCCCGTATTTTTCCGGGAAGAAGAAAGGAGCCCAGAACGGGGCATATCTGAGAAAGCCGGATCGGGAAGGCTTTCGGAATCTGCAGGAAGCCTGCGGCGGCCTGATCCGCATCGTTGATCTCGCGCCTGAGCTTGAAGGCGCCGAAGAGTTCATCCGGGAGATCGCGCCTTCCTGCCGGATCTCCGTGGGACACACGGACGCCGCTTATGAGGAAGCCTGCCATGCTTTTGAAATCGGGGCTTCCCATGTCACCCATCTCTTTAACGGGATGGCGCCGATCCATCACCGGAAACCCGGGGTGGTCGGGGCTGCCTGCGAGCAGGACCATGTGACAGCCGAATTGATCTGCGATGGGTTCCATGTGCATCCAAGCGTCATAAGGATGGCCTTCTGGCTCTTTCCCGGAAGGATCTGCCTGATATCTGATTCCTTGAGATGCTGCGGCATGCAGGAGGGAGAGTATGAGTTCGGCGGGCAGGTGATCTGTTATAAAGACGGCGCGGCAAGGCTTCCGGACGGAAACCTTGCGGGGGCCGCATCCAATCTCTACGACGACATGGTTAGCGCCATCCGCTTCGGGATATCCCCCCGGGAAGCGATTCTTGCGGCCTCCTGGAATCCGGCCAGGGCGATCGGGATCGAGAAGGAGGCGGGAAGCCTGGAGGAAGGAAAGCTGGCGGACTTCCTTGTCTGCGACGGAAACTGGAACCTGCAGCAGGTCTATATAGGCGGCATGAGGATAAAGTAGAGGAAAACTGGCAGAAAATTTCAGCCGGGCGTGCTCTTGATTTTTCAGAGGCTTAATGCTATAGTAATTGAAAGGAATATTGAGAAGCGAAGGCGTTTCATCCAATCGGGTGGAACGTCTTTTCTTTTACGGAGGTGGAGAAATGGCTGCATTTGAGAGAGTAAAAAGCGGTATCCCGGAGATGGACGCGGCGCTCGACAACATCAGGCTCGGCGACAACGTCGTCTGGCGCGTCCCGGAGCTGTCTTATTTTAAACTGTTCATGAAACCCTACATCAGGCAGGCGATAGAAGATAAGCGGAACATCATCTATTTCCGGTTCGCGAGCCACGAGCGGCTGCTCGAGGACAGCCCGGAGATCAAGACCGTACAGGTTCCGCTGTCTCACCGCTTCGAAAACTTCACGGTCGCGATCCACAATGTGATCGAGGAGGAGGGCAGGGACGCCTTTTACGTGTTCGACTGCCTCTCGGAGCTGCAGACCGCGTGGGCTACGGATCTTATGATGGGCAACTTCTTCAGGGTGACCTGCCCGTTCCTGTTCATCCTCGACACGGTCGCCTTTTTCCCGATCATCCGGGGGAGGCACTCTGTGCACGCAGTCAACAAGATCCTGGATACGACCCAGCTCTTCTTTGACGTGTACACGGATCGGAAAAATGTCTATGTGCGCCCGCAGAAGGTGTGGAACCGCAGCTCCGACACCATGTTCCTGCCGCACATCTACGATCCGGCAGCCGGGGCGTTCCGGCCGATCCTCGACGGCGTGCAATCGAGCCGCTTTTACCACACGCTTGGTCTGGCGCAGCGCTCCGCCGAGGAGCAGTACTCAGACTCTTGGGACAAATTCTTCAGCCGCGCGAAGCTGCTTGCCGACAACGGTATGGATATCAGCGCCGACTGTGAGAAGATGTGCGGCATCATGATGACGCGGGATGAGAAGATGCGGGAGATGGTCAAGAAGCATTTCGCGCCGGAGGACTATTTCGCGGTGCGCGACCACATGGTCGGCACGGGCATGATCGGCGGCAAGGCCTGCGGGATGCTGCTCGCAAGAGCCATCATCCGGAACAGGGAACCCGATATCAGCGAGGTCCTGGAACCCCACGACTCCTTCTACATCGGGTCGGATCTCTACTACACCTACCTCGTCGACAACAACCTGTGGGATATGCGGATCCGGCAGAGGACGGAGGAAGGTTATTTTGAGCTCGCCGAGGAGTTCGCGGACAAGATCATGGACGGGACATTTTCCGATTCGATGCGGGAGCAGTTCGTCCGAATCATCGAATATTACGGGCAGGATCCCTACATCGTGCGGTCGAGCAGCATCCTGGAGGACGGGTTCGGAAATGCCTTTGCCGGAAAATACGAATCGGTCTTCTGCGTGAACCGCGGCAGTTTTGAGGAGAGAATCGCTGAATTCGAACACGCGATCAAGGTCGTATACGCGAGCACGATGAGCCTGTCCGCGCTGGACTACCGCAAGCGGCGCGGCCTGGACAAGCGGGATGAGCAGATGGCGCTCCTCGTGCAGCGCGTTTCCGGGTCCTACTACGGGGCCAACTATATGCCCTGCGCGGCGGGCGTCGGCTACTCCTACAGCCCCTACCGGATCATGAAGGATACGGACCCGAAGGCGGGCATGCTGAGGCTGGTTATGGGGCTCGGCACCTCCGCGGTGGACCGGACGGAGGGATCCTATCCCAGGATCGTGAACCTGGACCGGCCGGAGAAGACCTCCTACTCGTCCTCTGCGGACAAGCACCGATTCTCCCAGGGGAAGGCTGAGGTCATCGACATGAACGAGCAGAAGCTGAAACGGCTGCCGCTCGAGAAAATCGAGCCGGACCTTCCGAAGTATCTGGACAGGATGCTGTTGGAGCACGATTTCGATGCGGAGTTCAGGCTTCGCGAGATGGGCAGGGACCGCGAGGTGAAGTTCATTTCCTGCAAGGGTCTTGTGGCAAATAAAACCCTCATGGAGCAGATGAGACGGATGCTCTCCTGCATCCAGGGGGAGTACGATTACCCGGTGGATACCGAGTTCACGATTAACCTTTCGGGCAGCGGCGAGTACTCCATCGACCTTTTGCAGTGCCGGCCGCTGCAGGTCCAGAAGGGGAGTCCCGGGAAAGTGACGATCCCGGAGCTCCCGGCAGAGCGCATCCTGCTCGAAAGCAAGGGGGCTTCCATGGGCCTCTGCAGGGCATCGGAACTCGATACGATCGTGTATGTGGATCCGGTGAAATACTACAACATGCCCTACAAGGAGAAAAATCTGGTGGCCGGCCTGATCGGGAAGATCAACCGCCATTTCCGGGATATGCACAGGCACATGATGCTGATTGTGCCTGGACGCGTCGGCACCTCCTCTCCGGAGCTGGGTGTTCCGACGGCCTTTTCGGATATCAGCGCCTACGAGATCATCTGCGAGATGGAGGAGTCGAGGGCCGGCTATAACCCGGAGCTGTCGTACGGGAGCCATATTTTCCAGGATCTCGTGGAGGCGGAAATTCTCTACACGGCGGTGTTCCACAGCAAGAAGACGCTGCATTTCGCGCCGGAGAAGCTGGAGAGTGCCCGGGATATCGTCGCCGAGTTCAGCGAAAGCGAGATGCTGGCGGATATTGTGCACGTCTACGACATCTCGGACAGAAGCTGCCGGGTCTACAACGACGCGGCAAATGAACACCTGCTGATCAGCTGCTGAGGGGCTGGAACAGGAGGTTCACAGATTGCAGTTTTCGCTCTATAATACTGAAACAGAGAGAAAAATGCAGAATGAAAGGGCAATGAAATTATGACGATACGAAGCGCGAAGCCGGAAGATGCCGGAGGCCTGCTGGCAATTTACGCGTATTATGTGGAGAAGACGGCAATCACGTTTGAATACGACCTGCCGTCAGAGGATGAATTCAGGAAACGCATAGAAAATGTACTGACAAAATATCCCTATCTGGTCCTCACAGAGGGCAGCAAGATACAGGGCTACGCCTATGCGGGCGTTTTCAAGGACCGGGCTGCTTACGACCGCTCCTGCGAGGTGACCATTTACCTTGACCGCGCGGCTCAGGGTCGGGGTTACGGGCGCCTGCTCTACGAGGCGCTCGAAAAAAAGTTGAAAGAAATGGGAATCTTGAACCTTTACGCCTGCATCGGGGTTCCGATCGTCGAGGACGAGTACCTCACCCGGAACAGCGAGCTGTTTCATCAGCATATGGGCTACACGAAAGTCGGGGAATTTCATAAATGCGGCTATAAGTTCGGCCGCTGGTACGATATGATCTGGATGGAGAAGATGATAGGGGAGCACAGCTGATCATTTTCCTGCGGAAAAAATGCGGATCAGTAAGGAAATACCGGCGCCGGTATGTTATAATAAGGGACAGGGCATCTGTTTTGAACAGCGGACGAAAAGGCGGAGAATAAAGAAGCCGTGATAGTGAAGTCATGATAAAGAAGGAGTATTTTATGGAATTTACAAGCGATATCTTCAAACAATTTGACAAAAAATGGGCCCTGCTCACCGCGGGCAGCAAAGAAAAATTCAACACGATGACCATAAGCTGGGGCGGCCTCGGTACGATCTGGGGCAAGCCGGTCGCGACCGTTTACGTCCGGACTTCCCGCTACACGCATGAGTTTATGGACAATGGAGAGTATTTTACGGTCAGCTTCTACCCGGAAGAGTACAAAAAGGTTCTCGGGGTCCTGGGTTCGAAATCCGGCAGGGACATCGACAAGATGAACGATTCCGGTCTTACCCCGAAGGAAGCGGGGGAGACCATGACCTTTGCGGAGGCCGAAGTGACGCTGCTGTGCAGAAAGCTCTTCAAGCAGCCCATGGATCCTGCCAACATGCCGGCGGACCTGGTGGAGCAGTTTTACAAGAAGGACGCGCCGCATGATCTCTATATCGGCGAGGTGATCGAGGTCCTGTGATGTTTGATAAAAGAGTCCCGAAAGAATATTATGAGGAGATGGACGGCGGCCGCATGGAGGAGCTCTTCTACGATTCGCGCGTGTACAGTGGGGATCAGGCAGCCGTGAGAAAGCGCGCCCTCGTCTACCTGCCGAAGGGATATGAGGAAAATGACAGGCGTTACAAAGTTCTCTACCTCATGCACGGCGGCGGAGGCGATGAGGAGGAGATCATGTACTGCCAGGACAGGAGTCTGGCGCTTAAGCACCTGCTGGACCACATGATCGCGAACGGTGATATCGAGCCGCTCATGGTCGTCACGCCGACATTTTACTATGCGGATTCGGATGCCGCGCTTCACGACATCACGGAGGCGGTCGTCCTCACGAAGAATTTCCACTATGAATTCCGAAATGACCTGCTGCCGGCTGTCGACGGAACCTACAGAACCATCCCCGACCGGGAGCACAGAGCCTTTGGCGGGTTCTCCATGGGAGCCGAGGCGACCTGGGAAATGTTTTTGAACAGTCTCGATCTCATCAGGAATTTCATGCCGCTGAGCGGCGACTGCTGGATTGCGGCGGAGAAGGGCGGTGCTTCATTTTCCGGGAAGACCTCCAGGCTCATGAAGGCTGCCATAAAAGAGCGGGGGTTTGACGGATACTCCTACAATATCTTTGCTTTTACGGGAAATGAAGACATCGCCTTCCCGGCAATGGATCCCATGATCAAAGCGATGCTGGCAGACGGATTTGACGACGGAGAGGACAGGCGGCTCCGCTATGGGACCTGGAAGGAAGGAATCCACACATACCATTTCGGGTATGAGTACATCTACAACATTTTGCCTGAAATATTGCGATAATGAAAACCGGGTCTTTACGACCCGGTTTTTTGGAAGGATTTGCTTGATGCAATAAATCCGGATGACGCTAAAAAAAAGTTGCTGACGCGCAAAAACTTACTCTTCATCTGCCTGGGATATTATTTATCAAATCGTTGAAGGCGCCATATCCTTGTTTCCCACCATCCACTTCAGGATGTCTTCCGGCGTGGAGCCCGCGCCGCAGGCCTTGATCGCGTCGTAGATTTCAGCGATTTCCCCGGGCTCCTTCTCCAGGGCGTCAGCGGCTTTCTCAACCGACCATCCCCTCCGGTATTTCCTCAGAGATAAATCGATTACACTCTCCAGACGTCCTTCCGCACGTCCCTCCAGACGTCCTTCCGCACGTCCTTTCCGCATACCTTCCTGTTGGTTGCGCTCTTCCAGGTCGTTCAGCCATTCCAGCATATTCCCAATCCCCATTCCTTTCTTTTTTTTCTCTTCGTAAGCACCCTTGAAGCGGGCGTTCTTCGTCAGGTAGGTCATGAGTTCCATGATCTCTTTTACGTGATGGATCTTATCTGGCGACCCCTTGTAGGTCCCGGTCTTCCGCATCTGCGAGAAGTAGTCCGCCACGATCCGGAAGTCGCTCCTGAAGCTTTTGATCTGCTCGTCGTCCAGCCAGGCGATCTCGAACAAATTGAGCTGGTAATCACTCACGAAAGGTGTG
>JAILID010000167.1 GCA_024695465.1 Lachnospiraceae bacterium
TACGGCTTCAAAGATGATTCATCAAATCATATAGATATAAAGATCTGTGTCAAAGAGGGTAAAATGTTGCTGAATATCAGGGATGATTGTAAAAAATTCAGTCCCATTGATTATATGAACCAGTTTGCCGGGCACAGACCGGACAACGGTCTTGGCATCACCATGATCTCGAATCTGGCTTCTGACATAAAATACCTGAACACCTTCGGGCTCAATATTGTTCATATTACAGCGTGAGGAACGGCCGGGGCCCTCGGCATCCCGGCCTTTGCCGGGGCGGAAACGGATGGTTCGCGGGATGCCGGCCGTTGCCGGCGGCCTCGGGATGCCGGGCATAATGGAAAATAGTGAAAAAATAGTGAAATTTTAATGGATGTTCTGGCTTGATTCTGATATAATCATCCCGAGGTGATCCAGCATGATTAAATCGAAGCTGACCAATGAAATTCTCAGGTATATAACGGAAATTGAAAAAAACAGATATAAAGTTTCTACGGTAAAGATGTCGCGGTCTGTTGCAGGTAAGCTGCGTAAAAACTCAAAAAAGAAGAGTTCGTACGCTTCAAACAAGATCGAAGGGAATCCTCTCTCCGAAAAGCAGGTTGACGAGGTGATCGACCGGGATGAAAGAAAACATTTCTTAAAGCCGGAGCAAGAAGTAAGAAACTATTTCCTTGCCTTGAATTATCTTGAGGAAAAGGCAGAAAAGAAAGAGAAGTTTTCTAAAAAACTAATTCTCGACGTGCAGAAATACGTGGAAAAGGGTGCATCAAAGGAAAAGACAGGTCTTCGTGGACCGATGCCTCCCGGTGTACTTTTTGCCGTATATGATTCCCAAACGGGGAACCCTGATTACATCCCGCCGGAGTATACAGATATCCCGGGATTATTGGATGAATTAGTGGAGTATGTGAATACAACGGACGATCACCCTCTTATAGTTGCGGCGATCGTTCATTATCAGCTTGTGACGATCCATCCTTTTGAAGACGGTAACGGAAGAACCGCACGGCTTCTTTCGGGGTATGTTCTTGATATCAACGGTTATGGATTTAATGGCATTGGATCCTTGGAAGAGTACTTTGCTTATGATGTGAGTGAATACTACGACTCCATTCAGATGGGATTGCCGGCACTGTACTACTCGGGTAGAAATGAGCCCCCGCACCCTGAAATATGGATAAGCTATTTCCTCCGAATGGTCAGACTTTATTCCAATAAGGTCTGCGAGCTGTCAGAAGACTCAAGCATTGAGGAAATAACAGGGAGTCTTTCTTACCTGAAAGGAAAAGAGAAAGAACTGTTATTGTTCCTTATGGAGCATTATAAAAGGGAATTTACTCCGATTGAAGTCAGCAGGGAATTTGCTGTGACAAATAAAACGATAATAAAAAGATTATCTGTTCTTGTTAAAAATGGATTTGTTGAACCTATCCTGGTAAATGAGCGCATCAGATCGTATAAACTTAGTGATTTCACCAAAGATCATGAAGAAGAATTGAAAAAGTCCCTGCAAGCGTCATAACATGATTCCACTCATAAAAACTTCTCTTGACAAATTAGTTGTACGCGGCTAACATTGTGGCTGAAAGGAGGCTTTTCTATGAGTTACGCAGATTGGAAAGACAAAACAAATATGTTCCGGCAGATCGACGTCCGGGGCATTCAGGGAAATTTTTTCCAGGGAATAAAAAGGCAGGCGATGCAGACCCTCGCCGGAAACGGCCTGGAGATCATTCAGTCCTTTGACCCTCTCCCTCTCTATGAGGTGATGGAAGGCCTGGGATACGAGCATCACACCGAGAAAAAAGGTGATGCAGAATATCACGCTTATTTCTATCGCAGCCAGGAAAAGCAGGAGGAAAAGGACATTCCGATGCGGCCGGCCGCACTTACCAACATGCCGCTGATCGACGAAAAGCTGGGCAATATCGCGGTAAACTTCTGGGATCTGACATGGAACGACGAAAATCGGCATCTTCCCTATGAGATCCGCCTTTTACTTTCACTTACAAACGCGGTCGGCGCAGGCAGAATGCGGCAGGCGACAAGGGAACTGGTAAAGGCCTATATACACGGCCTGGACAGCGCCGCCCTGGACGACGTGTTCGAGCTTCTGGCCTGGAACCAGGGAATCGGATACTTCAGCTCCGAGATCGGCCCCTCCACTCTTTTTGCGGCATATAAAACGATCAAACACATGGAGAAACAGGGGAAAGAACGCAGCGAGATCTGCGAAACACTGAAGGAGAAATTCGGTGAGAAAAACCCGGATGTAAAGGTCTGAGAAAACAGAAAACAGAATTTTTCATTTTTATCTTGACATAATAGTTAGCAAAGACTAATATTGTGGTGAAACGGCATCCTGTAGCTGGTGCCGTTTTATTAAAATTAGTTGTTAGCTATAACTAACATATCTGAAGGAGGACATTATGAAGAAAAAAACCGCAGCAATATTTTCACTTGTTATGAGTGCAGTCCTTTGTGCCGCACCGGTGTTTGCCGAAGCAGAAACAGAAGCCGATGGTAATGCAGAGTTTCTTGAAGCGCTGACCGGCACCTATGATGAACTTTTTACCGTGATCTGCGATCCGCAGTATGATCAGCTCTGGCTGGATAACTGCACGGAGATCGTAGGCGAAGAGATGGCGGAGGATTGCGCCGTGATGCTGAAGGCAGCCTGCGCGGGTGACATCTATGGGCAGGAAGCGGTCGATGCTTATGGAGACGGCTCCGAAGGCGCCCTTTTTGACTGCTTCTTCATCAATGGAGTCAGCCAGTTCACCTTTGACGGCAACGTCTTCTCCGGAACAGACGAGGAAGGAAAAGAAGTATTCAGCCATGAGTATGAATATGTAGATCAGTTCCTTCTCGGCGGCATGATGGAAGGCGCTCTTTATGAGACAGCGGATGAGGACGCCGGCGAATTCAAATATTTCGTCCTGTTCCCGGACACTCCCGAAAGCACCTACCACATCGAATTCCGTTATGGCTCTGACCTGGATGCCCTGGCAGAGTATAACTCTGGTGATTACGCATACTGGCTGGCAGCCGGAATCCTGGCTGACGCCGACCAGGAGATGATCGAGAATGTGATCCAGCTCTT
>JAILID010000177.1 GCA_024695465.1 Lachnospiraceae bacterium
GCGACGTTACGCTGTCCGATTACTGCATCAGCGACATGATGGCCCTGGTGGAAAGCGTCGGGGGCGAGGATGAGGAAACGGAGGCGCTGAAGGCGGCGCTTACCTCGTCGATCGTCTACTTCGGACATACGGATGACACCAGGAGGAATGCAGGAAACGAATAGAGAACATTCATCCCGGCGCAAAGATATTTCCGCTTTCCGCCAGGACCGGAGAGGGGATGGAGGAATTCGAGAACTGGCTTAAAGAGCGGCTTCTTTCCTGGAGGAATATGGGAGACCAGGCTCCCGCTTAAGACGGGATAAAAGGAGGGCTGTCCGGATGATCCGGACAGCCATTATTGTCGGTCTTTATGAACTCGCCGACCGCGACCAGACGATCCCGGACCATAACGGCGGCAAAGAGATTGGAGTCGCCGATGAAATCCGCGACGAAAGCGTTTTCAGGTTCGTTGTAGATCTTCTCCGGGGAGCCGGTCTGCTGGATGCAGCCCTGGTTCATGACGACGATGGTGTCGGACATGGTCAGGGCCTCCTGCTGGTCGTGGGTGACGTAGACGAAGGTGATGCCGAGCTCATTCTTGAGGCGGATCAGCTCATACTGCATATCCTGGCGGAGCTTAAGGTCCAGGGCGCCGAGCGGCTCGTCCAGGAGCAGGACCCGGGGTTCGTTTACGATGGCCCGGGCAATGGCGATCCGCTGCTGCTGGCCGCCGGAGAGCGTCTTTACCGAACGGTTTTCAAAGCCTTCCAGATTCACGAGCTTTAAGGCGCCGCGAATTTTTTCAGTTATATAAGCGCTGTCTTTTTTCCGGATCCGAAGGCCGAAGGCGATGTTGTCGGCCACCGTCATGTGGGTGAAAAGAGCGTAGTTCTGAAAGACCATGTTCAGGTTTCTTTTGTTCGGCGGAAGGCTGGTGATATCGCGTCCCCCGAAAAGGACCTGGCCTTTATCCGGCGATTCAAAACCTCCAAGGATTCGGAGCGTCGTCGTCTTTCCGCAGCCGGAGGGGCCAAGCAGGGTGACAAACTCGTTTTCGTGAATTGTGAGCGTCAGGTCGTCAAGGATAAGCTTGCCGCCGCAGGCTTTGGAAATGTTTTTAAGGTGAATCAATTCTTTCATATCTACCGGACCCTCCCAGGAAAAAGAGTGTACAGCTGCCTGCAGGTCCACCTGCTGCGGGCTGTCTTTGTCTAAAAAGCACGTCCGCGGTCATCCCTCGGACGTGCTTTCCTTCATATTATAACATTTATTAAAAAAGTGTAAAGAGGAAAATGAAGGGCGGGCGCCGCGGATGATGAGACCCTTTTTCCCTGTTGATTTGCAGTCCTATCTCAATGTCGGCGTGATGAATCCGGGCTGCGCGATCCTGACGGCCAGGGATGAGGAAAATGAAAGCCCGGATGAGCAGCGGAAAGAAGGGAATTAAGAAGATGGATGCCATACAGAAGAATCTGCTTCATGAAGTGGCGGAGCTGGATGCTCTGCCGGTCGGCGCTTACAATATCCGCAGCAACGGAAAAAGCGCTTCCAGAAAGACAACGGCCAATATCGACATAGAGACGATGGAGGAGAAGCAGGGCTTAAAGATAACCATTAAGCCGGGGACGAAAAAGGAAAGTCTGCACATTCCGGTCATCATCAGCGAAAGCGGCCTTACGGAGATGGTCTATAATGATTTTTACGTCGGAGAGGACTGCGACGTCGTGATCATTGCGGGCTGCGGGATCTCCAATTGCGGAGGACACGATCGTTCAGGGCTTTTTGCGCTGAAGGGAATGAACGGAGCCTTTATTTTTCATATTGACAATTCCTTTGCAAGCGCTTAAAATATGAATAGGGTAATGGGTTCATAGAACAAATGCTGGCGGGTTCCGCCTTATACTAAGGAGTGGTTGACGTGTATAATAAGGAACTGATGAAACGAGTTGTATTAGCCCTTGCGGGAGGCTTAATGGTCACAGCGGTCGGTTCAAGGGTAATGGTCATGGCGCAGGAAAATGAGCCTGTGAGCGGCGTTATTTCGGCTGCTGAAATCGAAGGACTTTCAGAAGTCATCATCGAAGAAACGGAAAGCACTGAACCGGAAGAAGCACCGGAGATTTCGGCAGATGAGGCGGTGTCCGCACAGCCGGAGGCCTCCGCGGAAGCGGAGACCGGAGGGGAAGAAGCAGCGGAGCCGGAACAAGCCGAGCCGGAGAAGGCGGAAGAGACCGCGGCGGAGCCGGAACAAGTCGAGCCGGAGAAGGCGGAAGAGACCGCAGCCGAGCCGGAGGAAGCGCCGATTATCCTTCAGAGCATCGAAGCGGAGATTTATAAGATCAATGAAACGGCTGAGGCCGGCTCTGAAGGGAAGACGCTGTACGTACTGGATCAGGAGACGAAAGACAGTGTTGTCCTCGAAGGTTATATGCCGGAAGGAGCCATCGTAAAGGTTTATCCCGCAGAGACGGATCTTGCGGAAGAACTGGAGGTAGAGGCTTATGAGATCCGCATCTTCGAGGCGGACGGGGAGACAGCCTTCGAGCCCGAATCCGACAGGGATATTGTGGTCTATATTAAGTCCGGGAGAATCCTGGAGGCAATCGAAGCCGAGGCGGAGGTCGCTTTCTGGCGCATGAATGATTCGGACGTCGCGCCAAGAATCGGTCAGTATTATATGACGATTGACAACGAGATCGGGCTTGAGAGCTATTCTCCCTGGATGGCTTTTGCCTGGGAGATTCCGGAGGAGGAGACAGAGGGGACGGCGGAAACCGACGCTCCGGCTGCGGAGGAAACGGCAGAAACAGAAGTTCCGGCCGCAGCGGAGGACGCTGAGCCGGAGCAGGCGGGCGTTCTTGAAGTTCCTGAGAATGAAATGCTTGCGGAGGAGACGCAGCCTGTTTCCGAGACGGCGGAAAATGCGGCCCCGGAGGATCTGAAGACAGACGAGGCAGCCGGTTCGGAGACTGAGAATGAGGCGAAGGAAGAAGTTCCTTCCATTGTCGATTCCGCTACTGAGCAGCAGGTATACGCGAGGGCTGAGGCCAGGACGGTTTCCGCTTCCAGCGCTGCGCTTGCCGCGATCACGACTCTTACGGAAGAGGTGGAAGAGGAATCTGTTGAGCAGGCTTCCGCTGACGATGAGGAGCTGGCAGTGCTTGAGGCGAAAGAGGAAGAGGCCGCCGAGGAGAAAACGGTAAAGACAGTGGCGGCACGCTCTCAGCAGGTGATTACGGCTGAGCTCTATACGGATGATACTTATACGCAGCTTTACGAGGCGGAGGGCGTAAGCGTTACGCTGGAGGGACTTCTTCCGGAAGGCTCCACAGTAAAGGCGTATCCGGTTATGAACGGAATCGATGGCGAGGAGACCTACGCCGCCTACAGTGTTACGATCTATGACGCGGACGGCAGTATTTACAGCCCGGTGGATGGTGAGTTTATAACGGTTACCTTCGACGATCCCAAGATCCGCGAAGCCGCTGAAGACCGGAAGGAACTTCATGGCTGGCACAAGGATCATGAGACCGGTGAATACTCGGATCTCGACTTCCTGATTTTGTCGGACGGCCGCGTACGCTTTATCACGGATTCTTTCTAAAATAACACGATTTTGAACAAAAGAGGCCGGCGCAAGCGGCCTCTTTTGTTATTTTGGAGCGGAGCGCAGGAAGGGAAAAGAGATGGAACACAGAATTAAAAGAGTAAAAAGAACGCTGCTGAGGGAAGGTTCGGTACTTAATTTTTACAGGGATACGATGCTTTTGAGGGATGGCTCCCAGGAGGAGTGGGATTTTGTCGAGCATAAAAGAGGCGGAGGGGCCTGCATCGTGCCGGTTCTGCCGGATGGGCGGATTCTTATGGTACGGCAGTACCGTCCTTCCATTGAAAGGGAGACACTGGAGCTTCCTGCCGGGGCTAAGGATTCGGCGGACGAAGAGCCCGGATTAACCGCCCGAAGGGAGCTTCAGGAGGAGACCGGTTACAGGGCGGGTAAGATGACCTTCCTCTGCCGCATCAAGACGGCGGCGGCCTGGTGTGATGAGGAGACCGTCATCTTCCTGGCGGAGGAGCTGGAGAAAAAAAGCGGGCAGCGCCTCGATCCCGCGGAGGAGATCTGCTATGAGGCGCACCCGCTTGATGAACTTAAGGCTATGATTTTCTCCGGTGAACTGGAGGACGCGAAGACGGCTGCGGGCATCATGGCTTATGCGGCGCTTCTTGCCGGCCGTCCGGCCTCAGGAGAGAAGTGACAGGAGATCGTCTTTTGTCAGCTTTCCAAGCATCCCGTTTTCAGAACTCAGGATCTCATCTGCGAGATCCTTTTTTGTTTCCTGCATTTCGAGGATCTTCTCTTCTATGGTCCCCTTGACGATCAGTTTGAATACGCTGACCACCCGGGTCTGTCCGATCCGGTGAGCCCGGTCTGTCGCCTGGTTCTGCACTGCCAGGTTCCACCAGGGATCATAGTGGATGACCACATCGGCACCGGTCAGGTTCAGCCCGGTGCCTCCGGCTTTGAGGGAGATCAGGAAAACCGCTGTATCACCGGAGTTGAAGCGCTTAACCAGTTTTCCGCGTTCTTCTTTCGGGGTGGCGCCGGTGATGACAAAATAGGCGATCCCTTCATTTTTTAAATCTTCCTCAATCAGGGCCAGCATGCTGGTGAACTGCGAGAAGATAAGAATGCGGTGGCCGCTGTCGATCGCGTTTCGAACGAGCGTCAGCAGCACTTCCCGTTTGGCCGAACCGCCCCGGTAGTTGTCAAAATAGAGGGAAGGATCGCAGCAAATCTGTCTCAAATGTGTGAGTTCCGCCAGAATCTGAATCTTGCTCTTTTTGAATTCATCCTCGGAGGAGGCGGAAAGGAGCTCTTTCATGCGGACGACCTGGGCGTCGTAGAGCTTTCTCTGGGGCTCTCCGAAGGCGGCGTAGCGGGTTTCTTCCAGCTTTTCGGGAAGGTCCTTCAGCACGTCGCCCTTCAGCCTTCTCAGGATAAACGGCGCGGTCATCTTCTTCAGCCTTTCTGCGGCAGCCTTATCCTCCCGGGCGGTGATCGGAAGCTCCAGTTCCTTTCGGAAAGTTTCGTAACCGTACAGAAAGCCGGGCATCAGAAAATCAAAGATGCTCCAAAGCTCTGAAAGGCGGTTTTCAATCGGAGTTCCGGTCAGCGCAAAGCGGTGGTTTCCTTTCAGGATCTTGACGGATTTTGCGGCGGCGGAACCCGGGTTTTTGATATACTGGGCCTCGTCCAGAACGATAAAGGCGAAAGTATGGTCCTCGTAAAGGTTGATATCCCTTTTCAGGAGATCGTAGGAGGTTACGAACGCGTCCGGGTTTTCATTTTCTGAAAATGCAGAGCCAAGGATGTTTTTTCGCTCCTCCTTGCTGCCGACGACGGGCGTGACGCTGAGGGTCGGGGCGAAACGGGAAAATTCTTCGAGCCAGTTATAAATCAGCGAGGCGGGACAAACGATCAGGGAGCTGCCGGTCTTCCCTTCTTCCCTGGCGGCCAGGAGGACGGAGATCATCTGGAGGGTTTTTCCAAGTCCCATGTCATCGGCAAGGATCCCTCCGAAGCCGAAACTCATCACGGTCATAAGCCATTTGAAGCCGTTGAGCTGGTAGGGACGCATTTTCGCGCGGAGACCTTTTGGGAGTTCGTAGTCGGAATCCCGGGTGGTCTTGAAGCTTCGGATAAGATTTTTGAAATGAGCGTCCCGGGAAGATACGATTTCTTCGTGTTCTTCGAGCATTTTGTCCAGGTAGAGGGCCCGGTAGGCCGGGATCTGCATTTTTCCCTGTACAAATTCCCTTGGGCTTACATGGGAGGCGCTTAAGAGCGAATCCAGCAGGTCTATGTTCTCATTGGAGAGATCGACAAAGTCCCCGTTTTTCAGCCGATGGTATTTCTTTTTCATGCGGTAGCTTTTTAAGACGTCCATGAGCTCCTTCGGGCTGAGGTCATCGGAGAGTATGCTGACCTCCATGAGGCTGCTTTTGACCGATACGCCGACGGAAAGCTTCCACTTTTTACGGATCTTAAGGGCGAGGAAGCGGTCGGTGGAATGGACCTCCCCCAGCGTCATCAGATAGGAGATCCCGTTTTCAAGAAGTTTGTAAACCGCGTCGTCGCTTCTTTGCGAGCGGAACAGCTTTTCATTCGGGTCGTAGTCAGGAAACAGCTTTTCCAGATAAGCCGCGGCTTCCTGTTCGCTTCTTCGGTCCCGGTAGCCGTAATCAGGCGCGGAATTGTATTGGATGCTTTCTAGCGGATAGCTTTCTTCCCCGTAAAGCGCTTCCGCCCGGCAGGTAATTTCCTCATCGGCGGCGTCGAGATAGAAGCGGAAAGCAACTTCCGGCGGCAGATAATCTTCCGCGGCGGAAACGCTGTCCTGATGGATATCCGTGAATTTCTCCAGCAGAGGGAGAACGTGATAGTAGAAGTCTGACAGGTTTCTCCTCCCGATGGTAAAATGAAATTCCGGAGAATCGTCTGCTTCCAGCAGGGGAAGAAGGGCTTCCAGATTTTCCAGGCTCATGCGGCATAAAACGTTTTCGGAATCGCCGCCGGCAAGATAGTAACCTGCATTCAGTCCCCGGTAGATTTGGGGAATGCTCCCGGACAGCGTGATGCCGTCAAAGCGGCCGTCGCAGATGGAATCCCTGATCGTAAGGGAAGGGATGAGATTCCGGTCAGCCAGCGAAAGAGGTGATTTCCTTGCGGAATTTTCAAAGTGGAAGATCTCCGCCGGGCGGCCCTGGACAAGCTCGTAGAGCCTGTCCAGACGTTCTCCGTAGAGAGAGATCTCGCTGCACTTCGCGCTTTCGGAAAAGGCGTCAAAGAAGGCGCTGCGCGCGCTGAGGCCGCGGTTTTGTTCGAGCAGGAAAGCCCGGATAAAGTCATAATAGCCCAGGGAGGCCTCATCGAAGTCATGGATGGAAAAGTTGATGGAAGCGGTCTTTCCCAGGGGATAAAGCTCTTTTTCCAAAACCGTTTTATATAAAAAGTTAAGATCCTTTATGATGTAGAGGCGGTCGAAACCGATCTTGAAATCCACGGAGAGCGTGCTGTCGTAGAAGTGAAAACGGGGCAGCAGGGTGACTTTTTTCATGGCGGCCGGAGCTGCCGGGTCCGGAGTCCCTGCGATCGGAGGCCTCATTTTCCGGTAGCGGGAGAGCAGAGCGCTGGCGTTTCTATCGGTCGCGTCACCCGGATGATTCGTTTTCAGATATTCCTGAAGAAGCAGGAGCAGGGCCAGCTGATGGACGCAAGGCTGCTGGATGGGCGTATTTTGTCTGTAGGAAACCTCCCGGTTGTAGAAGGAATAGGAGCCGCAGGAGGGGACGTAGCAGATCTTGTCAATCAGACGGCTTCTGGAGAGCAGCAGGCGCAGCGCGCGCGCGTTTTTTCCGTTTTCAAGAAAAATTCCTCTGACGGAAAGAAGCATTTCATTGATTCCGAAATGGGAACCGTAGCCGGCTTCAACCTCTTCGATGGAAACGCTTTTGTTTTCGATAAGCTTCCTGGCAGATTGATAGTCTTCTTCGGGAAAAGAATAATCCGCAAAGATCAGTGAAAGGTCGAAATAATTATAGGAAGAACGGTAGGCCGGAAGCTCCTTATCGCTTTCCGGAAGAGTCTTTTCCGAAGAGAGAAAGGGATTGACGGTTTTTTTCTTTACAGACTTTGTCTTTGCGGCTTTTTTCTTTCCGGGACTTTTTCGCGCGTCTATGGCGTAGAGAAGAGCGGCCATATGCTTGCAGCGGGCACCCTGCGCCGCATGGGGGCAGGTGCAGGATAGAATAGGGGATTCGGGGTCGCTTAAGTCAGCTATTATGCGGTAAGTCTGTCTGTGTGAACCCAGTATCTGGCCGAGGAAGATGCTGCCGCTAGCGCTGACGGACAGCACCCGGCCGTCCCGGAAATAAGAGTAGCCTCGATTGATGACGGCAGATGTGAATAGACGATGCCAGGACAATTGGAAAACCTCCTTTAAAAAACTGTGAAATATTAGTATACTATAAAAAGAAGAACTGCGCAACAGATAGCGAAAGATGTAGCTTGCGCCGGGAAGCCTGCCTGCTAGAATAATGTCAATACCTTAAAGGAGGGGAAATATGCTGTTTGGGATGACCTTTTATCAGATTCTGTTTTATTTTGCCGTTTACTCCGTCGGCGGATGGTGCGTGGAAGTCTTTTACCACGCCCTTTGCTGCGGAACGATTGTAAACCGGGGTTTTTTAAACGGGCCGGTATGTCCGATTTACGGGTGCGGAGCTTTGAGCATATTTGCCATGACGAATCTCATAGGAAACTATGTGACAAAAAGCAGCGGACGGGTGGAAGATACGAATCTGGCGGTTCTTTTTCTGGGCGGAATGCTGCTGGCAACTTTGATTGAGCTGATCGGCGGATATGTCCTGGACGCGCTTTTCCATATGCGCTGGTGGGACTACAGCAAGCAGCCTTATAATTTCCGCGGTTACATCTGTCTTAAGTTCAGCGTTCTCTGGGGCATGGGGGCTGCTTTTGTCATCCGGGTCCTGCAGCCGGGAATCCGGAATTTCCTGGAGAAAGCGGCAGCTCCGTTTTTTATATGGATCTATCTTGCATTGTTTTATATTTTATTTTTTATCGACCTGGTCATCACGGTTCTGTCCATCAACAAGATGAACCGCGAGCTGGCGGAGCTGGAGGGCATTCGGAAGTCTCTTCGCCGTCTGAGCGACGGCATGACGGAAGCGATCGGAAAAACCTCCCAGGTGATCGGCGAGAGCCAGGTGCAGGCCGCGCTGGCTAAAGCGGAGCTCAGGGACGCGGTGACGGAGAAACGGGACGAATACCGGGAGGCGATGGATAAGAAGAAAGCGGAATACCGGGACGGCCTGAATCGGAAAATGGAAGAATATCAGGCCAGGACTGCCGAGCTTTACCGGGAATTCGCGAAAAGAGGGCTGTTCGGGCCGGGCCGGATCCTGCGGGCTTTTCCTGAGATGATCCATCATGATTACGAGGACGCGCTGGAGATGATTCGAAAGAAGCTCGATGAGAAGGAAACGAATAAAGCCTCATAAGGCCGCTTCGTCTCTTGATAACTTTCTCTTCCTGAGCTATAATAACCCTATCTCTGTCAGAAGGAGGAGAAAATGAAGAGAAGATTTGCAGCACTTTTTGCCGCGGCGGCCTTGCTTGCCGGCCTGATCGGCTGCGGGACCGATCCGAATGCGCCCCGCTACGCTTTTGTCGCGGACAGCAGCGGTGTTGAGGAAGGAATCAACGCGGCGATATGGGGGGTTATCGAGGCTCAGGCAGAACCCAATGAATATAATACAGCGAGCTTCTGCCCGGAAGAAGATACGGAGGAAGCCCTGACCGCCGTGTTTACGGAGGCGGTTAAGTCCAGAGCCAGGCTGGTCTTAGCCTTCGGCGAGCAGATGGAAACGCCGGTCTTTTCGGCAGCCCAGGAGCATAAGAAGACTAAATTTGTCCTTGTCGGCGGCGAGCCCCGGCAGGAAGCGGGGGGTGAAGTTTCCATAGGCGAGAACGTGCTGGCCGTGGATCTTGCCTATGAGCAGGAAGGCTTTGCGGCCGGGTACGCGTCGGTTAAAAATGGTTTCCGCAGCCTTGCGGTCATGGCAGGTGAAAAAAATGAACGAAATATCCGCCTGATAAACGGTTTTGTCCAGGGAGCGGCAGCTGCGGCTTCCGAGCTGGGCCTGGAAGAGGGGACGGTCTTCATCAAAGCGGAATATACGGGAAGCGATAAGCTCTCCCCGCTCCGCATGTCGGAAGCCCTGGATTTTTACGGAGAAGGGGTCGAGAGCATATTTACGACCAGCGGGGGAATCGGCACCGCAGTTGCCCGGGCGGCGGAGATCGAACAGAAGACCTTCTTTACGGCGGGAGAAAACCTGACGGAGGAGGAGCCCTCCTGCCTCATGTCTTTTTATACGCAGTTTGAAAATGCTTTTATTCCCGCGATCGAGCTTTTTGAATCCAAGGAAGGCCTGCCGGGCGGAACGATGCTGCAATACGGGCTTAAGGAAGAGTGCTTTGCCGCGGCTGTGGATTACAGCCGTTTCAGCTCCTTTACGGAAGCGGATTATCAGACGCTCGTCGAAAAGCTGTCGAACGGCGATTATGTGACCGATAAGGAAGCGGAGTCTTCCGGAGCGGTCGTCTATGAGGAGCTTTCTTCCGGGAGAGCGTCTTCCGGGGGCGCGTCTTCCGGAGTGTCTTCTTTCGAGGAGTCTTCTTCTGAGGAGTCCGAAGCGGACAATAAAGTATAAACGCGAAATAGAAAAAGAAAGAAGCCTCCTTTCGGAGGCCTCTTTCTTTTTCTAATGAGGGGGGAGATAGTGAGTGGTTACTTAACTATCTGAGCGTAAGTATACAGGCCAATTGTTAGGGGTTTGTGTCCATTTACGAAAGAAAATCTAAAGATTCTAAAGAAAACGGAAATCCCGCGGGGGAAGGGAGGAAAGGATATGCTCACCTATGTGATGGAGAAAAGAGGCGGATTGGGAAAGACAGAGTATCTTTACCGCTGTATCAAGGAAGACGTCGCAAGCGGGATCCTCTTTCCGGATGAGCGTCTGCCTTCCAAACGGGAACTGGCGGCCCATCTGGACGTTTCAGTGGTCACGGTAGAGAACGCCTACGCTATGCTGGAAGAGGAAGGTTATATCCGGGGAGTCGCAAGAAGCGGGTTCTATGTCAACCGGCTGCCGGTATTTGAGAAGGCCCGAAGAGAAGGGAAGAAGCCCTCTCTTCTGCCGGAAGAGGAGGAAGAGGGAGAAAACGACGGGCTCCGGGGTGGTTTTTTTCCCGCCTACGCCAGGATTATACGCCGTCTTCTTGCGGAGAAGCCTGAAATTCTGGAGGCGAAGCCTCCGAATCTCGGCTCGCCGGTTCTCCGAAATGCTATCGCCGGTTATCTTTACCGCTACCGGGGGATGGCCGTCGACGCGAAGCGGATCATCGTGGGATCCGGGGCGGAATATCTTTACGGCCTGATCGTCCAGTTATTCGGACGCGGCATCCTTTACGGGGTGGAAGAGCCCTCCTACGCCAAGATTCGCCAGGTATATGAGGCGAACGGAGCCAGAGTGGAAGGGCTTCCGCTTGGAAAAGACGGGATCAGGAGGGAGGCGCTGGCCGCGTCCGCAGCAGGCGTCCTCCATGTGTCCCCGTTTTACAGTTTTCCGGACAGGGTGCCCGTGACAGCCAGAAGACGTTTTGAATACATTTCCTGGGCAAATGAAAAACACGCCTGCCTGGTGGAGGATGACTTCGATTCCGAGTTCAATTCTCCCCGGAAGCCGCTGGAGACCCTGTATTCCATGGATCGGGGAGGCAGGGTCATCTATCTGAACACGTTCTCGAAGAGCATAGCGCCTTCCATGCGGGTCGGATATATGATCCTTCCGGAAGCGCTCATGGACCGCTATATGGAAAAACTGGGCTTTTATTCCTGCACGGTGCCGGTTTTCGATCAGTACGTCCTGGCGGAATTTATCAACAGCGGCGCTTTTGAACGCCATCTTTCACGGAAAAGGAGATCCGGAAGAACGGAATAAGAAAGAGGCCGGAAGGCCTCTTTCTTGTAAATCATTCTTATTTTCTTCGACGCTTTTTCTTCTTTCCGGAAGAGGATGAGCCGCCGGCCTGCTTTGGAACGGTCTTTCCGCTGCTTTTTGCCTCCAGGGCCTTTTCCTTTTCCCTCTGCGCAAAAGCCCAGTCCCGGAAGCGCCTGAAAGCGCTCTTCTTTGCCGGCGGCGCTTCAAGGGTGCCCCGAAGGGCTTTGACGTCGGTGATGTAAATGCCTGAAATAGTAGCCCTTACTTCTTTCTTGACGGGAATAATGTCAAAAATCTTCTCATCAGCGACCATGTTCATGACCCTGGGTCCGATTTTAGCCTTGACAATGGGCATCTTGCTCCGCCGTAAGTATTTCGGCGTCTGCTCGATAACCATATCCGGCAGTCCGGACTCCCGGATCGGCAGTCTTTTCTTGTCGATGACCAGCATGGTCACGTTCTGCTTGGCCGCTTCGATCTGTTCCATCTGGGCTGCCTGCCTTTTTTCAAGGCGCCTGCCGACAAAATAGAGGATGACCATGGCGGCGATAATGATGATGAGAATGATCAGCAAAATGTATCCAATCTTCATGTAGATTCCTCCGCTCATTAGTGATGCGGCTTTCTGCCGCTGCTAAAAAAATATTATACATGATGGGGACTCTTTAAGCAAGCGTGAATTATCCCGGCGAAAGCCCAATCTCCCGGTGGGATCTTTCGCGTTCCGCAAAGGAACCCGCGTTTTCCGTCAGGCCTTTCCGACGGCGGTTACCGGGGTCGGCCTTGCGCTGCTGAATACGGATGAGACGTCAAAAAGGTCTTCAAAGACATTCGTTTTCGCCGCGCCGGAAAGCGCCCTCCACATCTGGTAGCCGTCGCAGTCGATCCGGCCCTGGCGGACGTAGTTCTGGCGGATCTGCACCCAGTATTTGGTGGAGGCGTCCACGTTGGCGTAGAAATCGTAGCCCATGCTCTTTAAGTAAGCGTACTTTTCATTATCTTCCGAATAGTCCCGGAAGGAACCGATATCATTTCCGTGCGCGAAGATAATGGTGTCCGTCTTTCCAAGGATGGGAGCAACCGTATTCTGCCATTTCTCCTGATCGATTCGAAGCGCTTCGACGGAGGCGTTGGTCACCGACAGGTGTCCCCAGGTGTGGCAGGCGAATTCCCAGCCGGAAGCCTTTACGGCCTCGGCTACTTTCTTCGCTTCGGCCACCTCCGCTTCATAGTCGAAATCAGGGTGGGCGTTCAGCCATTCCGCCTGGGTCCTGTCCAGGTTCTCCCGGGTTTTGTAGGCCGCGTCTGTCCGGTAGCCGAAGACGCCGTTGTAGCCGGTCATGGCGATCATGCCCCGGGCCCCTTTGTAGGCGGCGTCCGGATGTTCCTCCAGAAAGCTGTTAAGGCGGGGGACTACATCATAATCCCCGATCAGGACCTTTCCTTCGGCGTCGGTGTAGCTGCATTTGACTTTGCCGTCTGCGTCTACTACGGCTTTATCGGCATAGCCCTGGCCGGCGTAGGCGTGATAGTAGCTCCAGTCGTCGATGGAGAGAACATAGGGCTTTTTATTTACCGGAAGAAGAAGGTTCTTATTTTTCAAAAAGGTTCCGTCTTCGTTCACGGTCACAAGGTCCCTCATCCGCACGAGAACCCAGCCGTTTTCGTACATCTGCCGGATAATTTTGTCAAACTCGTCCACGGTCGTCATCCAGGCATTGTTGCCGCCGGCGGTGGAAGCGCCCAGCTTTTCCGCATTGAAAGCCAGGCTGCTGTCGACGATCAGCGAGTGGAAGAAGATGTGCGGCACCTGGGTTACGTCCTTCGCCTCCAGATGAGAGCGCTCGGCAATAAAGCCCGCGATGGCGCTTGTCAGCTCCGGATCGGAGTCATAGTTTTCTTCCTCCATGAGAAGGTTGATGGCTGCGTCGTAATCGTAGCCGAGGGCCAGCTCATCTGCCTTCGCGATCGCGGTCCGCCTGTTCGTGAGCATGCTTTCTTCACGGGCGATCTCCGCCTCCTTCCGCTCCTTCTCCGCCTCTTTCGCCTTTTCCGCCTCGCTGAGCCGGAGAGCGGTTATGAGCGAGAAAAGCAGAATGAGAGCCGTTCCGAAGACGGCAAGCTTCTGAAAGAATAATCTTTTTCTCCGGTCTTCGGCTGATTGTTTCCTGCGTTTTTTCGGTGATTTTCTTTTATCTGTTTCTTTGTCCATAGAATACCCCCTTATTTATAAACCCCATCATGATGGTAACAGGACTTTTCGTTTTTGTAAAGTGTGCTTAAAAAATTTGTACGTATGTTTCAAAATTTTGATAACTGTGCTATACTTATTGCATTGCATAAAAGAAAGGATACAGCACGGGGGTTACACATGGCGGAAAAGAAGAGCAAGGAGACGGAAGCATATCTGACGATACAGGCGCTGCAGCGGATGCCTTATTATCTCCATTGTCTTGAACAGGCAAGGGACGAGGGGATCTTGGTAATGTCGGCGACGTCGATCGCGAATACGCTGGGGCTTGGCGACGTCCTGGTGCGCAAGGATATCGGAGCGGTTTCGACGATGAAGGGCAAGCCCAAAGCGGGCTTCCAGGTCAATGAGCTGATTGAAGATATCCAGAATTATATGGGATGCAACGACCGCAAGTCGGCCGTGATCGCGGGAGCGGGATCCCTGGGAACCGCGCTGCTTCGGAACGATGAATTTGAGGAATACGGTCTGTTTATCTCGGCGGCTTTTGATATCCGGCCGGAACTGATCGGGACGGCTGTCGCCGGGATTCCGGTCTATCATGTCGACGAGATGGAAGCCTTCTGCCGGAAAGAGGGGATCCGGCTCGGGATTATTACGACTCCTCTTGGCGCTGCCCAGGGGGCGGCCGACAGCCTGGTCCGGGGCGGGATCCGGGCGATCTGGAATTTCGCCCTCGTTAATCTTGCGGTTCCGGAAGGGATCCTTGTGCAAAATGAAAACCTGGCCTCCTCCCTGGCGATGCTCTCCCATCATATCCGGGCTTAAAGAGCAGGAAAAAAGCGCCGGATATGGCGCGCGAGCCGGGAGGCTCTTTTTGAGGAGGTGATATGATATTTAAATATCGATATTTTGTTATTTATATGTTGACAAATAGCCGGCAGTGTTTTATTTTTAAAAGGAGCCTGACAAGGCTCCCGAATTCCATCAGATTATAAAGGAGGAATAAGATGGCAGTAAGCGAAGGAATCGTTCCCGAGATCATCGACAGCGTGGAAGCTCTCGAAGCCAGAATGGCGGATATGCGCCGGGCCCAGGCGGTATTTGCCGGTTACACACAGGAGCAGGTTGACGCAATTTTTAAGGCGGCGGCGACAGCGGCCAATAAAGCCCGTATCCCGCTTGCGAAGATGGCGGTCGAGGAGACCGGCATGGGCCTTGTCGAGGACAAGGTCATCAAGAACCACTATGCGGCAGAATACATTTATCACGCTTATGAGCACACGAAGACCTGCGGCGTCATCGAGGAGGACCCGGTTTACGGCATCAAGAAGATCGCCGAGCCGATCGGCCTCATCGCGGCGGTCATCCCGACCACGAACCCGACGTCCACTGCCATCTTTAAGTGCCTGATCTGTCTTAAGACCCGGAACGCGATTATCATTTCCCCGCATCCGAGGGCAAAGAAGTCCACGATTGCCGCGGCGAAGATCGTTCTCGACGCGGCGGTGGCAGCCGGCGCGCCGGAAGGCATCATCAGCTGGATCGACGTCCCGTCTCTTGAACTCACCCAGACGGTCATGAAGGATGCTGACTGCATCCTCGCCACCGGCGGTCCGGGCATGGTTCACGCCGCTTACTCATCGGGCAAGCCGGCCCTCGGCGTCGGCGCGGGCAACACCCCGGTCATCATCGACAGCTCCGCGGACATCCGCATGGCGGTCAACTCGATCATTCATTCCAAGACCTTTGACAACGGCATGATCTGCGCTTCCGAGCAGAGCGTTACGGTTCTTGCCGATATCTACGATAAGGTGAGGGATGAGTTCGCTTATCGCGGCTGCTATTTCCTCAAGGGAGAAGAACTCGATAAGGTTAGAAAGACTATCATCATCAACGGAGCCCTGAACGCGAAGATCGTCGGCCAGCCGGCTTACAGGATTGCGGCCATGGCGGGCGTTGAAGTACCGGAGACCACCAAGATCCTCATCGGCGAGGTCGAGTCCGTGGATATCTCCGAGGAGTTCGCCCACGAGAAGCTCTCCCCGGTCCTTGCGATGTACAGGGCGGAGACCTGGGCAGAAGCGCTCGACAAGGCGGACCAGCTTGTCCGTGACGGCGGTTTCGGTCACACGGCCTCACTTTACATCAACACCGACGAGACGGAGAAGATGGCGGAGCATGCGGACCGCATGAAGACCTGCCGCATCCTGATCAACACTCCGTCCTCCCAGGGCGGTATCGGAGATCTCTATAACTTCAAGCTCCTTCCGTCCCTGACCCTGGGCTGCGGTTCCTACGGCGGCAACTCCGTATCCCACAACGTAGGGGCTCTTGACCTCATCAATATCAAGACGGTTGCCGAAAGGAGAGAAAATATGCTGTGGTTCCGCACACCGGAGAAAGTTTATTTCAAGAAAGGCTGCCTGCCGGTCGCGCTCGACGAGCTCGGCACGATCATGCACAAGAAGCGCGCGTTTATCGTCACCGACCGTTTCCTCTACAAGAACGGCAATACGAAGCAGATCGAGGACAAGCTTGATTCCATGGGCATCGTGCACACCTGCTTCTACGACGTACAGCCGGATCCGACCCTGAAGAACGCCCTTGCCGGCACCGCCCAGATGACCGCATTCGAGCCGGACGTTATCATTGCTTTAGGCGGCGGCTCCGCGATGGACGCAGCCAAGATCATGTGGGTCCTCTATGAGAATCCGGACGCCAACTTCTCCGATATGGCCATGGACTTCATGGATATCCGCAAGCGTATCTACGCTTACCCGACCATGGGAAAGAAGGCTTATTTCGTCGCGATCCCGACCTCTTCCGGTACCGGTTCTGAAGTCACCCCGTTCGCGATTATCACGGATTCCGACGCGGGCATCAAGTATCCGCTGGCTGACTACGAGCTGCTTCCGGATATGGCGATCGTCGACACCAATAACATGATGACCCAGCCGAAGGGCCTGACTTCCGCTTCCGGTATCGACGTCATGACGCACGCGCTCGAAGCTTACGTCTCCATGATGGCTTCCGACTACACCGACAGCATCGCGCTCAAGGCGACCAAACTGGTCTTCAATTATCTCCCGCGCGCTTATGAGAACGGCGCGAACGACGTGGAGGCCCGGGACCACATGGCCAACGCTTCCTGCATGGCCGGTATGGCGTTCGCCAACGCCTTCCTCGGCATCAACCACTCGCTGGCCCACAAGCTCGGCGCCTTCCATCACATTGCCCACGGCGTCGCCAACGCGCTGGTTCTGACCTACGTCATGCGCTACAATGCGAAGGAAGTCCCGACCCGCATGGGCACCTTCCCGCAGTACCAGTATCCGCACACGCTTCGCCGCTACGCGGAGGTCGCGGAGTACAACGGGATGGGCGGAAAGACCGACGAGGAGAGCTTCGAGAATCTCGTCGCGGCGATCCGCGAGCTGAAGAAAGCCATCGGCATCAAGGATTCCATCAAGGAGTACGGGATCGACGAGAAGTATTTCTTCGACACGCTGGATGAGATGGCGGAGCAGGCCTTCAACGACCAGTGCACGGGCGCGAATCCGCGCTACCCGCTGATCGAGGAGATCAAGAAGATCTACACGATGGCTTACTACGGCGAACCGGATACAAACGTCACGTTCTGATCGGACGGAAAGGAGAGAGAAAATGGCTGCAAAGAAGAAAACTATCATTGTCGAGCGTTCCAACAAGACCGTCTACCGCGAGGGCGACGCGCTCGTGAAGGTGTTTGAGAAAGAACACGCCAAGAGCGGCGTTTTCAACGAAGCCCATATCACCTCCCTGGTGGAATCCTATGGGGTTCCTGCGGCAGCCGTCCGTTTCGTGGAAGAAATCGATGGAAAGTGGGCGATCGGCGTCGATTATGTCGAAGGCGAGACTCTTGCGGAGAAAATGAAAAACGAGCCGGATAACTACGACGCGCTTCTTGAAAAATTTGTTGATATCCAGGTGGCGGTCAGCGGCTACAAGGCGGTCGGCCTCCGCAACACCGTCGACAAGAGGGCGGAAGAGATCAACGCTCTGCCGGATCTTGATCCCAGCACCCGCTACGAACTGCTCCAGAGACTGCACGGCATGAAGCGCCACACCAAGCTCTGCCACGGCGACTTCAATCCGTCCAACATCATCATCAGGAATGACGGCAGCTGGGTGGTCGTCGACTGGTCCCACGCGACCCAGGGCAACGCCGGCGCCGATGCGGCACTGACCTATCTCGAGCTGACGATGCAGGATGCGGATACTGCGGAGAAGTACCTGAAGCTCTACAGCAGGAAATCCGATATCGCGATCCAGTATATCCAGAAATGGATGCCGATCGTCGCGGCCGGCCAGCTGGCCAAAGCGAAGACCGAGGAGGAGAAGGCTCTTCTGACCAGATGGATCAGCATCGCGGATTACGAATAAAAGGCATGTTTTGTTGAATTTACACAAAGCCTCTCGCTTGCGGGAGGCTTTTGTGTTATATTAGGGACAGGACCCTGTGGGGCTTCGGATCAGGCAGATGCGGCCGGGGGAACGGCAGGGGCGGTTCATCGATGATAACACACAGAATTACGAAAGGAGAGAACCATGTCAGTATTTAAAGAAGGGTTTTTATGGGGCGGCGCCACGGCCGCGAATCAGTGCGAAGGGGCCTACCTGGAAGGCGGAAAAGGCCTCTCCGTGCCCGACATGCTGCTCGGGGGCGACGTGAACACCCCGAGGACATTCTGCCCGCACACGGAACCGGGCGTTTTCTATCCGTCCCATGAGGCGATCGACCTTTACCATCATTATAAGGAGGACATCGCCCTTTTTGGCGAGATGGGCTTTAAATGCTACAGAATGTCGATCAACTGGGCGCGTATTTTCCCGAACGGGGACGACGCGGAGCCGAATGAGGAAGGCCTTGCATTTTACGACAAGGTATTCGACGAGTGCAGGAAGAACGGCATCGAGCCGCTGGTCACGCTCTGCCACTATGAGATCCCCTGGGCGATCGTTACCAAATATCACGGCTTCGCGGACCGCCGCGTGATCGACCTCTTCGTGAAGTACGCGGTGACCTGCTTTGAGCGTTACAAGGACAAGGTCAAGTACTGGCTGACCTTCAATGAGATCAACATCTCGATGATGAACCCGGCCATGGGTTCCCTCTACGGGCTCGGCCTCATGCAGGATGAGGATCTTTCCCGCACGAAGCCCTGCGTGCTGCCGGAACTCAAGGATGTCCCGCAGCAGCGCTTTGAGGCGCTCCACAACGAGTTTGTGGCTTCCGCGAAGGCGGTCATCGAGGGCCACAAGATCAACCCGGATTTCATGATCGGCAACATGATCTGCCACATCACCTGGTACCCGCTGACCCCGAACCCGAAGGACATCCTGGAAGACCAGAGACGCGACTCCATCTGCAACGATCTCTGCGGCGACGTGCAGATCCGCGGCGCGTATCCCTATTTCGCGAAGAACTACTATCAGGGGCTCGGCATCGACACCTCTTTCATGGACAACGAAGAAGACCTTGCGCTGATTAAGGAGGGCGTAGTGGACTTTTACACCTTCTCCTATTATATGTCCAACTGCGTGACCGTGGACGAGAACGCGGAGCAGACCGGCGGCAACATGCTGGGCGGCGCGAAGAATCCTTACCTCAAGGCCTCCGACTGGGGCTGGCAGATCGATCCGGACGGCCTGCGCTTTACGCTTAACAAGCTGGCCTCCCGCTATCCGGGAACCCCGCTCATGGTCGTAGAGAACGGTTTCGGCGCGTTCGACAAGGTCGAGGAGGACGGCAGTATCCATGACGACTATCGGATATCCTACTTCCGGGCCCATATCGCCGCTATGCGCGAAGCCGTGAAGGATGGCGTCCCGCTTATCGGCTACACCACCTGGGGTCCCATCGACCTGGTCTCCGCGGGAACCGGCCAGTACGCGAAGCGCTACGGTTTCATTTACGTTGACCGCCACGACGACGGAAGCGGCGATTTTTCCAGGAGCCGCAAGGATTCCTTCTTCTGGTATAAGAAGGTCATCGCCTCGAACGGGGAGGATCTCGCCTGATAGAGGGACGTCCAAAGGCCGCGCCTGTCCCGGGCGCTTGCGTCTGCCTTGGGGGCGGGGATAAAACGGTTTGTGCCGTGAAAGGGACTGTTTGCGACAAACTTCCGATTCTTTATGAAAAAAGCGCTATACTATAGGGCAATCAACCTTTAGCGGTTGATTGAAAGGAGGAAGTAAGAAAATGAAAAGAAACAGATTGTTCAGGATGCTGGTCCTGGCTGCGGCGTCCGTCCTTGCGCTTTCCGCGGCGGGCTGCGGCAGCGGGTCGAATGGGGGCAGCGCTTCCGGGAGTTCCTCGGCTGAAAGCGGGGCTGACGCGAGCAGCGCGGAGGAAAGCGCGGCAGAGAGTCTGCAGGAGGAGAGCGTCTCAGCCGGAAGTACGGCGGAAAGCGCTGCGGAGAGCCTGCCGGAGGAGCTGGACCGCGCGGCGGAGATCGCGGCTCTGGCCGCTGGGGCGGACCAGCAGCCGGCGGCCGCGAAGATTCTGGTCCGGGGTTATGAGTGGGGGCCGGGCGTCCCGAAGCTGATTGTAGAGCTTCCTGCGGAAGCGGAAGAAGTGACCTGGGATTCTCCTGTGGTCGCCATGGCCGGCACAGAGCGCGTGGTCAGCGGCTTCTACCTCGCCGACGAGAACGGCGAGCCGCTGGAAGAGGAAGGCCCGTCCAAATATGCCGCCATCGATTTCGAGACCAACTACGCGAACAGCGGCTCCCCCTTTACCTATGATTTCATGGTTACTTTCATGAACAACTGGTCGGAGAACTATCCGGTGCAGGCTTATTTTGAGGCGACGGTGGACGGCGCCGCGACAACCTTCGGCCTGGACGCGGATCTGATCGGCAGCCGTATCTGCCCGGATACGGACGTCTTCAATGAGAGGGGCGAATTTACCGGGGATTACACGAACCCGATGACGGAGGAGACCGAGAGCATCACGCTCCAGTATGCGGCTTACATGCCGGAGACGCTGGCAGGCGACGGGGTTAAGAACCCGCTGATCATCTGGCTGCACGGCCAGGGAGAAGGCGGAACGGATCCGGATATCGCGCTTCTCGGCAACGAGGTCGTCGCGCTTGCGAAGGAAAATATCCAGTCCCGCTTCGGCAGCGAAGGCGGGGAGAACGGAATCTACGTGCTGGCCTGCCAGACCCGGACCTACTGGATGGACGGCGGAGACGGTACCAATTCGAATGGCGACCTTGTTTCCCGCTACACCGAAGCGCTCATGGATATGATCGAAAAGTTTGTAAACGAGCATGAGGACATTGACGCAAATCGGATCTATCTCGGGGGCTGCTCGAACGGCGGCTACATGACCATGAACATGCTGGTTCAGTACCCGGATTACTGGGCGGCGGCTTATCCCTGCTGCGAGGCGTATTCCTACTATATGTATGAGCGCAATGAGGACGGCAGCTATAAGACGGAGGTTATTCCGACCGACAGCTGGCCGATCACCCAATATTTCCCGCTTGAGGAGAGATGGATGAGCGAGGAGAAGGTCGAGGCGATCAAGGATATCCCGATCTGGTTCCTGCAGTCGGCGGACGACACGACCGTGGCCCCGGCAAGCTTCGGCATGCCGACCTACCGGGCGCTGCTCAAGGCCGGCGCGGACAACTGCTGGTTCTCCATGTTCGAGACCGTGAACGGTACGGACGACAATGAGGGCGCCCAGTACATGGGCCACTGGTCCTGGGTCTACCTGTTCAACGACCAGGTGACGGCGGTCCAGGATCCGGAAGCGGTTAAGGCTTCGGCGGACGACGATGAGTCCTTCGGCTTTGCGCCTTCGAACGAAGGCGGCGGAAGCCTTGAAGCCAATGGCTTTAGAAACATATTTGACTGGCTGAACGAGCAGAGCCGGTAAGGATGCGTCTCCATGCGCAGGCAGGGAGCGTCCCGGGATTCGGGGCGCTCCCTTTTTTGACAGCCCAGGTAGACGCCCGGCTTTCCCTGCGGCGGGCTTAAGGGATCCAGCCTGCGGGGTGCCGGCGGCAGCATTAGCTGTTCCCGCCCAAAAAGCGGGACAGGAACGGAAGCATTTACCGGCAGAAGAAGATTGTTAGCAGAAAACGTGTGTTTTTTGTTGATAATCGCTAAAAATAAGTGTAAAATAGTGTTTTGTACAGGACATTGCGTCCAGATGTCGGCGGCTCAGCCGTGAAGGGAGGAAAAAATGAGTGACAACAATGCAGTAGGAAAGGCAAAGGGCTTTATCGGTGAATTTCAGAAATTCCTGATGAGAGGGAATGTTCTGGATATGGCGGTCGGCGTTGTGATCGGTTCCGCATTCGGCGGCATCGTGACTTCGCTGGTCAACGATCTTCTGATGCCGGTTATTTCACTGATTGCCGGAGGGCTGGACTTCAGCAACTGGTTCCTGTCGCTGGACGGGTCGAAGTACGCGACGCTGGCGGCGGCTCAGGAAGCGGGAGCGGCAACGCTCAATTATGGAGTATTTCTCACAAAAGTTATCAATTTTGTGATCGTCGCTTTCTGTATATTCCTTGTCATCAAGGCGTTTAACGCGTTGGAGGAGAGGATAAAGCCCAAGAAAGAAGAGCCTGAGGCTCCCAAGACGAAGATCTGCCCCTTCTGTAAGATGGAAGTGCCGATCGACGCCGTAAAGTGCGGTCATTGTGCCTCCGATCTGCCTGAGGAAGCTTAAGGGAATGAAGGAAAGCCGGAGGAGTTCGCCTCCGGCTTTCTTTCCGGAAAGGGGAAAAGATGAACGATAGGGTGAAGTCGGATTTAATTGAAGAGTTTATGGACCGGGCTCTGGAGATTGCGCTGGAGATGGATAACGGGACCCTGCCTGTGGAGGACCTGACGCAGGAAGCCTATCTGGGGCTTGTGACCGGAGTGGAGGCTATCTCCCGGGCGGAGGAAGGAGATCTGGACGCGGCGGACCGGCTTCCGATCAGGGAGACGATCGAGGACGCGATCCGGATGCAGATCCGGGCGGCCCTGGCGTCCTGGGCAGATGCGGAAGCCCGGGACCGGGAACTAATTGCCCGGGCGGAACTCTTGAATACGGTGGTCGACAACCTGGCCCGGGAATTGGGGATGAAGCCCACAGTCGATGAGATTGCCAACGCCATGAAGCTTTCCCAGGAAACGGTGATGGAGATCATGAAGCTTATGGGGGAGACGATTCCGGAGGACGAGGAAGGGGAAAGGGCCTCCGCGGCGGACTTCTGGATCAACAATCCGGATCTTCGGGGCCTCCGGTCTTAAGCGGAAACGCCGGGGCGGTTTTCATTTTCCTGTAGCTTTTTAAAAAAAATATGCTATACTAACACCGATGCGATTGGATATTCATGGGTGGAGAATATATGGAAGCTAGGGGCAACATCGAGCAGGCGCTGGCGGACAGCCTGAAGGTACTTGCGGCCAGGACTCCTTTTGAGAAGATCACGATCAAACAGATCACAGATGGAGCGGGCGTGATTCGGGTTACTTTTTACAATCATTTTCAGGATAAATATGACCTTCTGGAATGGATCGTGAAAAATGAAATTATTAAGCCGGTGGACATTCTTCTGACCAATGGCATGTACAGCGAGGCTGTCAAGCTCATGTTCGGAAATCTCAAAAAGGAACAGGGCTTTTATATGCGGGTCGCGGATATGCAGGGGCAGAATTCTTTCCCGGAGATCGTGGAAAGGAATATCAACGTCCTGATTATGAATGTCCTGCCTGAACAAACGGCGAAACCTTCCGCCTATCCCTGGCTTATCCCCGGACATGTGGCGGCTTATTACGCGCATTCGCTGACCTTCCTGCTCCTGTCCTGGATCCGGCGGGGAATGGAGGAGCCGCCGGAGGAAATGTCCGGAATCTATGAGTATATGGTCAGCCATTCTCTTTGGGACGTCATCAGGGATATGGAAAGCAATGAAAAGTTTGTTTGCCGCACGGACCTGGTCTGATGCGGGTGAGGAGGAATTATGTGGCGCGTGATCTTTGTTGTTGTCCTTGCGTCAGCCCTTTCGCTGGGCATATTCGCAATGGTGGTGCAGCGGGGGGCCCTCCTTGTCCGTTTTGACAGAAGAACCGGCGCCATGGCTTTCATCTGGGGCGCGATCTCCCTTTTGATGACCCTGGCGGGGTATGGAATCGGAAGGCTGGTTCTTTTAGGGGATATCGGGAAAAGGGACGTCTTCTGGGTTCATGTCGTCTGCGGGATTTTTCTCGTGCTGGACGGGTTCCGCATGTTCTACCGGGCTTTTGAGAAGAAGACGTTTATTGAACGGCGCATGGAAAAGGTGGATATGCGGCAGGAAAGCCTGCTCTGTCTGCAGTTTGCCGTATCGTCTATGATGGCGGGAATCGTATGCGGCCTGCTGGAAATCGGCATGATAAAAGTGATTCTTTCCTTCTTCGGGCTGTCGACGGTTTCCGCGGTTATAGGATACTTTAACGGGAGAGCGAACGGCCCGGCCTATTCGGATAGGGCCTATCTGGCCGGCGGCGTGATCCTGTGCGCGGCGGGGGTGTGGCTCCAGCTGGCGGCCTGAGAGGGCTGGGAAATAGAAACGGTTCTTGAAACTCGTTTTCGGAGGGATAAAATGAAGATAGTGGTGTTGTGTGGAGGAACCTCCACGGAGAGGGAGGTTTCCATCATCTCGGGAACCGGCGTCTGCAAGGCGCTCAGGCAGAACGGGCATGCGGCCATCCTTTTGGACGTCTTCTTCGGCAATGAAGAGGCGGTCCTGATGGACGCTTTTCCGGAGGATTACGATGTGGAAGCGGCCGCGCTTTATATCCGGAGCTGCGGCACCCGGCTGAAAAGCGCGCTGGAGAATTCCCAGAGGAGCTTTTTCGGTCCGAATGTCATGAAGCTCTGCATGATGTCGGATATTGTTTTTCTGACCCTGCACGGGGCAAACGGCGAGGACGGCCGGATCCAGGCGGTTTTCGATCTCATGAAGATCCGCTATACCGGGGCCGGCTATGTGGGCTCGGCGCTGGCCATGGACAAGGGACTCACGAAAATCATGCTGGCGGACAAAGGAATCCCGGTGCCGAAGGGGACGACTATGAAAAAAGGTTATGATTCGATCCGGATCGAGGACGCCGGTCTTCATTTTCCTGTCGTCGTCAAGGTATCCTGCGGCGGCTCCTCGGTGGGCGTCTACATTGTCCACAATGAGGAGGAGTATGAAAAGGCCCTTAAGGAAGCTTTCCTGCTGGAATCGGAGGTCGTGATCGAGGAATATATCAAGGGGAGGGAGTTCTCCGTCGGCGTCATCGACGGCAAGGCGCTCCCGATCATCGAGATCGCTCCCCGGCATGGCTTTTACGATTACAAAAACAAGTACACTCCCGGGGCTACGGTCGATACCTGTCCGGCGGATCTGACGGCGGATATCACCCAGAAGATGCAGCGCTGCGCGGAGGAAAGCTGTCACGCGCTGGGACTGGAAGGCTACGCCCGGGTGGATTTTATGATGAACTCCTACGGGCAGATGTACGTGCTGGAAGCCAATACGCTTCCGGGGATGACCCCGACCTCGCTGATGCCCCAGGAGGCGGCCGAAGCGGGAATGGACTACGGCGCCTTTTGCGAGAGGCTGCTGGCGGTATCCCTGGCAAAATATCAATGAAAACGCGAAAAGGACAGGCGGGACCTGTCCTTTCTTTGGAGGTGGAACATGAGGAATCTGACGCCGGAGAATATAGCCGCATCCTGCGGCGGAAAATTGCTGGGATGCGGGGCTTTAGCGGGCCGGGAGCTGTCCTTCGTCACGACGGACAGCCGGACAGCCGGACCGGGCGCTTTATACATTCCGATGAAAGGGCAGAGGGACGGGCATGATTTTATTCCGGCGGCCATGAAAGCCGGAGCAATGCTCACGCTCACGGAGAGGGAAGAGGCAGCGGCAGGCTTCCCCCGCATTCTGGTCGGGCAGTGCGGCGAGGCGATTCAGCGGATCGCGGAATTCTACAGGAAGCAGTTTCCGATACCTGTCGTGGGGATCAGCGGCTCCGTCGGGAAAACCAGCACGAAGGAGATGATCGCGTCGGTTCTCTCCCAAAAGTATAAGGTCCTCAAGACAGAAGGGAACTTTAACAATAATCTGGGCCTCCCGCTCACCGTCTTCAATCTTCGTCCGGAACACGAGATCGCGGTGCTGGAGATGGGCATCAGCCATTTCGGGGAGATGACCGATCTCGCCCGGACGGCCCGCCCCGACACGATGGTCATCACCAATATCGGGACCTGCCACCTGGAATTCCTGGGGGACCGGGACGGGGTTTTCAGGGCGAAAACAGAATGCTTCCCCTTCGTCTCTCCGGAGGGAAGCGTTGTCTTAAACGGTGACGACGATAAGCTCTCAGGCGTCCGGGAAGTGGGGGGACGCGCCCCCATTTTCTACGGCATGTCCCCCATGTACCGGGTTTACGCGGAAAATGAAAAGCCCCTGGGCTTTAAGGGAACCCTGTGCCGGATCGCGATCGACGACCGGGAATTTTCAGTCCGGGTTCCTTTCCCGGGCCGGCACATGGTCATGAACGCCCTGGCGGCCGCCGCGGTCGGCGCGCTCCATGGCCTTTCGGACGAGGAGATCCGGGCCGGGATCGAGGGGACGCAGGCGCTTCCGGGCCGTTTCCGGGTCTTTTCGAACGGAACATGCACCGTGATCGACGATTGTTACAACGCCAACCCGATGTCCATGAAGGCCTCGCTTGAGACCTTAAAGGGCGCTTCGGAGCGGACCCTGGCGATTTTAGGCGATATGGGCGAGCTGGGTGAGAAAGAGGAAGAACTCCATTACGAGGTGGGCTGCTTTGCCGGAGGTCTCGGCATCGATCAGTTTGTGACGGTCGGGACCCTGGGAGAGAAGATCCGGGAAGGGATCCTGAAGACGGATCCGGCAGCGGACGTTATGGCCTGTCCGGATACCGGGGCGGCGCTGTCAGCGCTTCCTGGGGTCATAAGGCCCGGGGATCTGGTTCTCATCAAGGCTTCCCACTTTATGGGCTTTGACCGGCTGGTGAAGGCGCTGGAGGATAAAGAGGCCTGAGCGCCATATGGAATATGGTTTCGATGACATTCAAAAAGGACTGCGCAAGCAGTCCTTTTTGCGGCAAAGAGCCTGTCGGTCCGCCGTATCTTTACGACGCGGCGGCGCCGGCAGCAGTGTCATTTTTTTTGTTTTCAAGAAGCTTCTGGTTTTTGTCCAGCATTTCCCTTATGATATTTTCGAAATATTTTCCGACGTGCTTTTTGGAGTCCTTATCGAGATCCTCCCAGTTGACGGGCTTCCCGTATTCGACGATGACCGGCTGGGGCTTCACGATCGGAACGTGCTGTTCAAAGACGGCGTCCGTGTTCGTGAAAGCGACGGGAATAATCGCGCATTTCGCGATCTTAGCGGGCATGAAGCTTCCATCGTGGAAAGGCAAAAGCTTAAGGGGGTCTCCGCTCTTGTTGCGGGTTCCCTCCGGGAAAATGAAAAGCGAGACGTCCTTATCCCGGATCCGTTCCCCGGCCTCCTTGATGGTTTTGACGCCCTGGCGCATGTTTTTCCGGTCGATAAAGGGGCAGCGCAAAAATTTCATGTTCCAGGAAAGGAAGGGAATCCATTCCAGTTCCTTTTTCGCGGCGAAGGCCGTCCGGCGCTTCATCTGGCTGTAGCCGATCAGGATGTCGAAGTAACCCAGGTGGTTGGCGACGAAGAGGACGGGCGCATCTTCCGGGATGTTCTCATAGCCGATGGTCGTCACCTTGCAGCCCGCGATATGCCAGATTACGCTGAGGGTGAATTGCATGAGGCGGTGCAGGAGCATATCCGAATCCGGATAAAACTTTCTGCTGATCAAAAGGATCGGCATGAGGACCAGGGATATGAGAAAATAAACAGCCGCGGCTGCTAAAATCAGAATAAATCGAAGCATGGTTCTCCTTTCTTTTTTCATCAGGCGCGCAGAAGCGCGGAGCAGGTCTTTAAAGTACCTGAATAGTTTAACCGAAAAGGGGAATCAATGCAAGTAAAAGCATGCTCCGCCCGGATCCTTTTCAATAGTTAGAAAATGCAAACTTTTTTCTGATTTTTCTTGCATCCGGGGAAAAGTGCGTTATAATATTTATGTATACAAAATTTAAGCGATTTCATTTGGGAGAGTTATGGAACTTAAAGCAACGGCAAAAATCAATCTTGGGCTGGATGTTCTGAGGAAAAGGGAGGACGGCTATCACGAAGTCCGGATGGTCATGCAGATGACAGGCATGTATGACCGGCTCGTCCTTACGCCCCTGTCGAAGCGCGGCGGCATTTTCCTCAAAACAAACCACGCCTATATTCCGGAAAATGAAAACAATCTCGCCTATAAAGCGGCGAAGCTTCTCATGGATGAGTTTTCCGTTTCGGATGGGCTTTCCATCCGTCTTGACAAGTTTATTCCGGTGGCCGCCGGCCTGGCCGGCGGGAGTACAGACGCGGCGGCGGTGCTTAACGGGGTGAATGAGCTCTTCCATCTCGGCCTTTCCCGGGAGGAACTTATGGAAAGGGGCGGAAAGATAGGGGCGGACGTACCCTACTGCATTCTGGGAGGAACCGCCCTGGCGGAAGGAATCGGGGAAAAGCTCAGCCCCCTTCCGGCCATGCCGTCCTGCAGTATTCTGCTGGCCAAGCCTCCGGTTTTCATTTCCACGAAGGAAGTGTACGGGGCCCTGCGGGCGGATTCGATTGAGCGGCATCCGGATATCGACGGAATCATTGACGCGCTGAAAAGGCAGGAGCTGCGGGAGCTTTCCTCCCTCATGGGCAATGTGCTTGAGGACGTGACAGCCCCCATGCATCCCGTGATCCGCGAGATGGAGCGGGAGATGGAAGAAGGGGGGGCTTTGCGCGCCGTCATGAGCGGGAGCGGACCTACCGTGTTCGGATTATTTGACGATTATGATGCAGCGAGGAAATGCCGGAATGGGATGAGGAAAAAATACTCTTCGGCTAGAATTTTTTTGACGGAACCATGTACGGGGAGAGAATGATGGCATCATCTGTGGAAATGAATGAGTTTCTGCCGCTAAGGGAGGTCGTGTTTCTGACGCTTCGGGGAGAAATCCTGCGAGGAGAGCTTTCGCCCGGAGAGAGGCTGATGGAAATCGCGCTGGCCGAGAAGCTGGGCGTATCCAGGACTCCGATCCGGGAGGCGATCCGGATGCTCGAAAGGGAAGGGCTGGTCGTCATGAAGCCCCGCCGGGGAGCCCAGGTCGCGAAGATCTCCGTACAGGAGCTGAACGACGTGCTGGAGATCCGGAAATGCCTGGAGACGTTGGCGACCCGCAAGGTCTGCGAGCGCATGGAGAAGGAAGAACTGGAACGGATGCGGGAGGCAGCGGCAGTTTTCGAAAACCTGGTCGCCTCGGAGCAGGAAGACCTGGCCGCGCTGGCGGAGGCGGACGTTAATTTTCACGATACGATTTACCAGGGAGCGGGCAACCGCCGCCTCATCCAGATGCTGGGCAATCTCAGGGAGCAGATGTATCGCTTCCGCATCGAATACCTCAAGGAGAAGGACGTCCGCCGGAAGCTTGCGGATGAGCATAAGCGCATCCTTGACGCGGTGGCGGCCCGGAATTCGGAGGAAGCGGTCCGTCTCATAGAAGAACATATTGACCAGCAGCACCAGATGATTGTCGAGAGCATACTTGAAAAGGAGGAAGGATATGTCCCCTGCTAAGTCGGAGGCGCCTATCGGCGTATTTGATTCCGGCCTGGGCGGCCTTACCGTCGCGAGGGAGATCATGCGGAATCTTCCCAAGGAGAGGATCGTCTACTTCGGGGATACGGCCCGGGTCCCTTACGGCAACAAATCAAAGACGACGGTAATCCGTTACTCCAGGCAGATTGTACGCTTTCTGAAGCAGCAGGAGATCAAGGCCATCGTCATCGCCTGCAACACGGCCACCTCCATGGCCTTCGATGAAGTCAGGGAGGAGGCGGAGATCCCTGTGATCGGCGTTGTGGAGCCGGGAGCGGTCATGGCGGCCAGGACGACTGTGAACAAGCAGGTCGGAGTCATCGCGACCCGCGCGACGATCCAGACCAAGGCCTACACCAAGGCGATCCACGCCATCGATCCGGAGATCAACGTGATCTCCCAGGCGGGTCCCCTGCTGGTGCCTCTCGTCGAGGAAGGCTGGCTCCACGACCGGATCACGGACGAGATCATCATGCGCTATCTGGACGACCTTCTGGAACACGATATTGACACGCTGATTCTCGGCTGCACCCATTACCCGCTTCTCCGCAGCGAGATCCGGAAGCTGGTGGGCGACAAGGTGACGCTGGTGAATCCTGCCTACGAGACGGCGAAGGAGCTGGAGCGCATGCTGGCCGAAAGCGGCCTCGAGAACGAAAAAGCAGTCGAGCCGGATGAACCTTATCCTTATCGCTTCTTTGTGAGCGACGAGGCGGAGCGCTTTACGGATTTCGCGAATTCCATCCTTCCGGTTGACATCAAAACCGCCAGGATCATCCCAATAGAGGAGTATTGAATGACAAAAGATGTGATCGTGACGCTCAGCGGCACCCAGTATCTTTCCGCTGATGAGCCGGAGGAACCCATTGAACTCATAACGTCGGGCGTCTATGAGCAAAAAGACGGGGTCCACGAGATCGTTTATGAGGAGGTCTTCGAGGGCTTTGAAGAATATCCGACGCTGAATGTCGTCCGCATCGACGGCAATACCCTGTCCGTAGAGAAGAAGGGCGCCGTATCGGTGGATATGGTTTTTGAACCCGGAAAAATGAGTTATTCCGGCTACGAGACCCCTTTCGGGGTCATCGAGATGGGGATCCGCACAAGCGCGCTGGACATCTCGATCGGAGAAAAAGAGATTCATGTTCTGGCGGAATACACCCTCTCTATGAACGGAGAGGGCACAGCGGATTGCGTATTGAAACTGAAGGCAGTCTCTCGCGGCTAAACGGGGGGCTTCTTTTTTAAAAGGAGAGGGAAAATGCAAGGCGCGATTTTTGATATGGACGGCCTGCTCTTCGACTCGGAGGCTATCTTCCAGAGTGTGTGGCGGGAGAAGGCGGAAGAGCTCGGCAGGACGCTGGATAAGGATTTCGTCCGCCGGATCTGCGGTTCCAGCGGAGCGGATACCCGGGCGGTCGTCAGGGAATATTACGGGGTAAGCGACCCGGACGCCTTTATCGGCGAGGTGAATAAGAGGGTTCACGAGATCGAGGAGACCTGTCTTCCGATGAAGAAGGGCTGCGTTGAGATCCTGACCGGCCTTAAAGCCGCCGGCTATAAACTGGCCGTCGCTTCCGCAAGCTCGATGGAGATGATCGAGCGGAACCTTGAATTCAACGGGATCACGGAGCTGTTCGATGAGCTGGTCTCGACCGCGCAGGTAAAACGCGGCAAGCCCGCGCCGGACGTCTTTTTGTACGCGGCGGAGCGGATCGGATTTGCCCCTGAAGAGTGTTACGTCTTCGAGGACAGCCTGAACGGGATCCGGGCCGGCTGTGCCGCAGGGATGCGGGCCGTCATGATACCGGACCAGGTACAGCCGACGGAGGAGATCCGGGCAATGTGCTGGGGCGTTTTTCCCGATCTTTCGGAGGCGCTCGCGGCTATTTTGGGACAGGAGGAAAGTGTCTGATTGAGCCGGTTGAACGGTTCATTTTATAAGGAGTAGGAGCCAGCCATGCCCGCAGAGAAATATACAGCCATCTACAGTGATCTCAAGCAGAAGATAGAGGAGGGGCTCTATGCGCCCCAGTCGGTTCTCCCCACGGAGAACATATTGACGATGCGCTACGGAGTGTCCAGAAATACAGTCCGCCGCGCGATCGCGAGGCTGGCTGAAAGGCAGATATCGGCAAGATCGAAGGAATGAAGGCAGTCAAGGGAACATTCACCCAGTCCGGCCAGTTCCAGGTCATCATCGGGAACACGGTTTCCGAATTCTACAACGACTTCGCGGAAGTCTCCGGTATCTCCGGCGTCTCCAAGGATGCCGTGAAGCAGGCCGCCAAGAAGAACCAGAACCCGCTGCAGAGGCTGGCGACGGTCCTGGCCGAGATCTTCACGCCGCTCCTGCCGGCCATCATCACCGGCGGTCTTATCCTCGGTTTCCGCAACTGTATCGACTCCCTCTACATCTTTGAGGGCAATCACACCCTGGTTGAGCTCAGCCAGTTCTGGGCGGGCGTCGACCATTTCCTGTGGCTGATCGGTGAAGCGGTCTTCCACGTCGGCATTCCGGTAGGCATCTGTTGGTCCGTCGCGAAGAAGATGGGCACCACCGAGATGCTTGGCCTGATCCTCGGCATGACCCTGGTCTCCGGCCAGCCCCTCACCGCTTACGCCGTGGCGGGCACTGCAGCGGCCGATATCCCGAAGTGGGATTTCCGGTTCATCGAGGTCAACA
>JAILID010000032.1 GCA_024695465.1 Lachnospiraceae bacterium
TACACATAACACGTTTTTCCCCAATCTATCAACTCTTAAGGAGACAGTGGATAAAGCATTCAAAGCTTGGGCCATCCCTAATGCCCAACTGAAGTCACTATGCAGCTTTAAGTAAACTTATCAATGTCGTTTACTATAAAATTTTCAAGGCGGCGGCTTTCTATAGAAAAGAATAGGGTATGTACAATTTCTTGAAGCGGTTGTATAATAAAAATGAACATATGCCGTGACCGGCGCTGCGCCATATGCTCATTCGAGTCGGATTTCTTCGGCCTCTGCATCGTGGGAATCCGGCGCTTCATTTTATACTTAAGAGAAGGAGGGACTGATTTGAGACTGGAAGAAGCAAAACAAGAATTATACGGCAATTATTGTAGGAGCTGCATCAATGATATCCTGGGCGTACATCTGAAGCCGAATGAATGTTATTATCAGTACTATTCGCAGATATGTCCCGGATGCGGCGAACGGCATCATCTCGTTACGGAGGCAGCCGGAATGGGAAAGGTGAAACTGTTCATTATGAGCGGGAAAAGAATTAATAATATGCCTGAGCTGGGTACAAGCCATTAAAGGGCGGAAGAGGCGGGAGCTTCTCCCGCTTTTTTAGTTTGAAGGACGGATTGCAGAGGTCTTCTGATTTTGATGCTTGATAGCTGTTCGGATGGACGGTATAATAGAAGCAGGCTGTAAGTTTTTACAGAAAGCGATAAGCTATCCAGAGGAGGGATACATAGATGAGCATTACAGTCAATTTATACTACAGCGGAGAACACGGAAACGCCCGCAAATTTGCGGAGGAGATGGAGAGCGCAGGCGTTGCGGACAGGATCCGCGCGGAAAAAGGGAACCTGCGCTATGAATATTTTCTTTCACTGGGAGAGCCGGAGACGGTGCTGCTGATCGACAGCTGGGAGGACCAGGAGGCGATTGACAGGCATCACGCATCGCCGATGATGGCGGAAATCTCGGCCCTGCGTGAGAAGTATGATCTGCACATGAAAGCGGAGCGCTATCGCTCCGACGAAGACGGATTTTCGGATCATGACAGGAATTTTATCAGGACATAAATTGATTGGCCTGGGGGAGGAAGCGCCGGTGACGGCAGGCTCCTTGGCGCCCGGATCAGAACCGTCGATAAGCGGGGAGGCTTTTAGCAGATCGGGAACTATCTGCTGGATTTTTAAGAAGCATCGGACAGCGTTTCTTCGCCGTCATCTGCCGCCGGGGCGGCCAGGATCCCGAGCAGGACGTAGAAGAGCGGGGTGGCGCTTATCTGGTCAAATGAAAACAGCATATAAATTTCATAGGAGACGACCCCCAGGAGGGAGGCCAAAAGGAGCAGCTGCTCCGGGCTTCCCTTCTTTTTTATTCTGAGCGCGCCGCATCCCTGCCGGAGGGCGAAGGAAACCAGAAGAAGGTGGGAAGCGATCCCAAAGAAACCGCTGTTGAGCAGCCGGGTCAAAAGGAGGCTGTGGGCGTTAAGAAGCAAGGCGCTGCCGTAGACCTCGTTGAGGAGTTCCGGAAAATTCGGAAGGCTGTAGAGATAGGCGCCCATGCAGTCCGGTCCGACGCCGAAGAGCTTTTTAAGGAGCGGAAGTTTCTTAAAGCCGCTTTTGCCCACGTGCCAGATAAAGCCCCGGAAGTTTCCGGAAGAACGGGGGAGCGTGACGGAGAGCTGGAGAAGCAGAAGCAGAAGCGGGAGCAGGACGGCCAGGAAGAAGGCTGTCGGAGCGATCAGGCAGGCGGCGCGGCGCGAAAAGCCTTCCTCTGGCGTCCGGGCCGAATCGCCTTCGGGGGCGTTCGGGATGTCAGGGGCCGGAAGGGCTGCGGGCAATGTCCGCTCTTTTGGTTTCCGGAAAAGAAACAGGATCCCGATTCCCATCAGCAGCGCTCCTAAGGGGCTGCGGGAGATCCGGAGCAGGAGGTTGTCCGGCGGGCCGTTGTAGGCGGCGGGGAGGAGAAGCGTCATAAGCGCGGAAAAGGACATGGCGGCGCCGAGAACGATTAAAAAAGTAAGAAAGGGAGCAAGGCAATCTTTGTCTGAGAGCGCAAAAAGGAAAAGCAGGAGAAGGATGGCGGCAAGGACCGGCAGGATCCCGTTCGAGCCCTGCAGGACGGCGGCGGAAAGAAGAAGGAAGAGGATGAGCCCGCCGGGGAGGCGGAGAACCCTTCGAGGCGAGAATAAAAGGCTTGCCGCAAGCGGGATGGTCAGGGCCAGAAAGCCGGCCAGCCAGTTGATATTGCCGAGCGTTGAGAGAAAGTCCTGCCGGTTTTCCGCGGAGAGCTGCGGCGTCATGAGATCGAAGCCGAAACGATTGGCGGCGGCGACCAGGGAGGCGGCTGCCGCCCCCGCAAGAAGGGGGAGATAGAGGACCGTTCCGGGAAACGGAAGGAGGGCGAAAGCGAGCATGGAGACCGTCATGATAAGGAAGGTCAGAAAACCCATGCGCCAGCCGTAGCTGCCATTGAAAGCGGATCCGGGATCGGAGGCAAGAAGCGTTGAGATCAGCAGAAAAAAGAGCGGAAGGAAGGAAAAGAGGAGGAGGGGCGAGGCTTGTCTTAGAAACGCCCGGCTTCTTGTAAGCGCAAGGAGGATGAGATAGAGGAGGATCGGAAGGAAAAAACGGGAGCAGGACAGAAAGAGGCCGCACTTCATTTCCCCCAGATCCCGATAACCATTCGGCATGGCGAGGGGGATCAGGGTGAACACGACGAAGGCATAGGCCAAAAGGGTGCAGGAGGAGATGGCTGTATGCAGAGTAAGGAGCCTCCCGGCTTGAGTATGCAGATTCAGTCCTTTCATCGTTACCTCTTTTTGCGCGGATGAAGCCGGATAATCCAGGCTTCCGCGCTCCCTGAACGGCAAATGGCCACCTGTCCGCAGCGAGCGTAAGGTGGTCATGATGCCGTATCGCATGTAAAGCATACAGTTTGGTTTGGCTCTTCCTTCTTAAAGCCCGGGTTCCGGCCATACGCGGCGGCTGAATGTCCGTCCGCTTTCGATGAAATCAGGCGCCGGTGATCGCGGCGCGGAGTCTGGCCGCGACTTCTTCACATTGCTGCTCGTCAAGCTTCTTGAGATTGGGATCCATCGCGAAGGTCCCGCCCCACTCAAATCCATCTTTGTACTTGGGAACGAGATGCATGTGGAGATGATGGCCCGTATCCCCGTACATGCCGTAGTTGAGCTTGTCGGGCTGGAAAACCTGGTGGATCGCGTTGGCGGTCGTCACCACATCCGCGATGAAAGCGGCCCTGTCCGCCTCAGAAAGTTCGAGCATTTCGGAGACGTGGTGCCTGCTGGCGACGATGCAGCGGCCCGGGTGGGATTGTTCCTTGAAGAGATAGACGGTACTGGCGGGAAGCTCGCAGATCTCGCAGCCGAACTTCGCGACCAGCTCGCCTTTGGCGCAATAGGCGCAATTCATATCCATAAATGATTCCTCCATTCTGACGACTTTATTCTAAGCGGAATCGTCTGCCTTTCATTTTACAACGATTGCAGTCCTGCCGCAAGCCCGAAGCAAAAAAGACGGGCCTGAAAATGAAAACCAGGCCTTTACTCCGCGGAAGGGGAGTATTGCGCCTGCACCGCGGTTGCGGCGGCGGTATGGACGATATCCATGACCGAACAGCCCCGGGAGAGGTCGTTGCAGGGCCTGTTCAGGCCCTGGAGGACGGCGAAGCATTCGGCCCCACCGATCCGCTGGGTGATCTTGTAGCCGATGTTTCCGGCTTCGAGATTGGGGAAAATGAGAACATTGGCCCGCCCCGCGACCTGGCTTTCCCCGGCTTTCCGGGCGGCGACTTCAGGGACGAGGGCCGCATCGAACTGCATTTCCCCGTCGAGAAGGAGATCCGGGGCTTTCTCCTTAGCGATCAGGACCGCTCTTTGAATCCGGGAGACCATCTCGTGCTTTGCGCTTCCCTTCGTCGAGAAGGAGAGCATGGCGACCCGGGGCTCCGGAAAGCCGCAGAGCGTGCGGGCCGTCTCAGCGGACGCAATGGCAATCAGGGCCAGCTCTTCTTCGCTGGGATTTGGAACGACGACACAGTCGGCGTAGACCAGCAGGCCGTCCTCGCCCAGGTTTTTGTCGGGGCAGTCCATGAGGAAGCTGGAGGAGACGATCTTCCGGTCCGGCCGGGGCTTGATGATCTGGAGGGCCGGGCGCAGCATATCCCCCGTCGTGTGGACGGCTCCGGATACGAGGCCGTCTGCCTCGCCCAGTTTAACCATGAGGACCCCGAAATACATGGGATCTCTCGCCAGCTCATCTGCCTTTTCCGGGGTCATTCCCTTCGCTTTTCTGAGTTCAAGCAGCGTCCCGGCGTAACGCCTCGTCTTTTCGCTTTGCTCCGGATCCTCGATTCGGACGCCGGAAAGGTTCACATTAAGAGTTTTAGCCCGGGCTCTGACGCGGTTTTCATTTCCAAGAAGAACCGGCATGAGAAGCTTCTCCCGGACGAGGATCTCCGCGGCCTTGATGGTCCTTATCTCTTCCCCTTCCGGGAAGACGATGGTCTTTTGGCAGGCGCGGGCTTTTTCTTTTATTTTTTCCATGAATTTCATTGCGATCCTCCTTACAGATCAAGGCCCTTAAAGCCGTTCCAGACATTTTCGCCGCTGTAGGCCCGGGGAGTGAGCCCGCCCCGCAGAACCTCCAGCGCGGGAAGGGCGAGGGCGCTTTGCTCCATCTCGCCGGGATAGACGCTGATGGGGGCCAGGAAGCCGCAGCGCTTTTCGATGCCCGCCCGGATGTCGTCGAAGCGGAGCAGGCCGCCGGTCAGAAGGATGGCGTCGACCTGTCCGCAGAGGACGGCCGCCATGGCGCCGATCATTTTCGAGATCTGGTAGATCATGCTGTTCCAGACGAGGGAGGCCTTCTCGTCTCCCTCGTCGACGAGGGCGTGGATCCTGTCGGAATTGGAAGTCCCGAAGAACTGGACGAAGCCGCCGGATCTCGAGCACATGCGGCGCACGTCTTCCGCGGGATGGCTTTCCAGATAGTCGAGCAGGGAAAGGACTGGGACCGAGCCGATCCTGGTGGGGGTGAAGGCGCCTTCGCCGTCCGCGCCCATATTTCCGTCTACCATGCGTCCGCGTTCATGGGCGCTTACCGTGATGCCGCCGTCGATGTGGGCGACGATGAAATTGCAGTCTTCGTAGCGCTTTCCGAGGGATTTCGCGTGATAGCGGGCTACCGCCTTCTGGTTCAGGACGTGGGAGTGGGAGACGCGGTAGACGCCTTTGATCCCGGTGAGCCGGGCCAGATCGCAGTATTCGTCCACATTGGTGGGGTTTAAGGTGAAGGCTTCTTTATTATACTTCCGCGCGAATTCCCAGGCGATCATGACGCCCAGCTTGGCGGGATGTTCGGAGCCGCCGACGGCCTTTACGGTGTCGTCATACAGCTTCTGATCGATTCGGGTGATGCCCCCGGGCTGGGTGCAGGCGCTGCCGCCCCGGCCGACGAAGGCGTCGATGGACTTAGGATCGACGCCTTCGTCCTTCAGCATGGCAAGGATCACTTCGCATCGGAAGGGAAGCTGGTCGTTGACATGGGGAAAGGACAGGAGGGTCGGGGCGTCGTGGAAGAGGTCTTTTTCAAAGACCGACTCTTCGTCGAGAAAAAGGCTGACCTTGGTCGAAGTCGATCCCGGATTGATGACAAGAATTTTCTTTTTTTGATTGGACATGTTGAACCTCATTTGTATAGAAGGACAATAGTAGAAAATGAAAGTCGAATCGTTACCGAAAAACCATTTTAGCACAGGGACCGCCTTCGGGCAAGAAAAAGGAAGGCATGGAGGCGGAGTATGTGTTATAATGGAAAGCGAAAAATACCATGGAGGGGAAAAATGGACAGGGAGCGTTCGGCAATTCACGTCAGTTATCATCACCGGATCGTCCGCATCCGGACGGATGAGGTCCTGCTTGGGGCCCTTTCCCGGAACAGCGCCGGGGTCTATGCGGCGGCGGAGCACATCTTAAAGACCTATGAGGCGCATATGGGGGAAACGCTTAAGATCAGCCGGGATTCGCTGGCGGCGGAGATCCTGCTTCACGCGTATCTGGACGCGTTTTTTCGCCGCCTCGAAGGAACGGTCTGCCGGAAGGCAGGGGCCGGAAAGCTTTTGAACAGACCCATCGCCAGGCTGATCCGGTCGACGGAAGTGATCGACTGCGGGGAGCGGGAAGTGGACGGGAACCGAATTGTTTTCGACGTACTCGCGCCCTTTGGGGGCTTCATTTGCCGCGTTCTGGGGAAGAAAGCCTGGGCCTTCGCCCTGGGGGAGAAGCGTTTACAGACGGAAGAGATGAAGAAGGGAGAATAGAATGGCGCAGATATTAAGGGGGGCTCCGGCAGCCGCGGCCCTGACGGAAGAGGTGAAGGAAGAGGCCCTGAGGCTTCGGGAGAGGGGCGTCGTTCCGACGCTGGCGATCCTCAGGGTCGGAGAGCGGGAGGACGATCTGGCCTATGAGCGGGGGGCGATGAAGCGGGCCGCTGCCGCCGGAATCAGTGTGAAAAATGAAGTGCTTCCCGCGGATGCGGACAACGAGACTTTCTGCCGGGTCCTGGAAGGGCTCAACGAGGACGCGTCTGTTCACGGGATCCTCCTCTTTCTCCCGCTGCCCCCGCAGCTTGACGGGGAGCGGGCGAGGCGGCTTATGAGAGCCGAAAAGGATGTGGACGGCTGTACGGATGGCTCGCTGGCGGGGGTCTTTCTCAACAAAAAGCTGGGATTTCCGCCCTGTACGGCGGAGGCGGTCATGGAGCTCCTTCACTATTACGGGATCCCGGTCAGCGGGAAGAAGGCGGTCGTGATCGGCCGCTCCCTGGTGATCGGGCGCCCTGTCTCCATGCTGCTCATGCATGAGAACGCCACGGTAACCATCTGCCATACAAAGACGCCGGATGTCGCGGCGCTGACCAGGAAAGCGGATATCGTGGTCGCGGCTTCCGGGCAGATGGAGAGCGTCGATTCCGGCTTTCTTGCGGAGGGACAGGTCGTCATCGACGTGGGAATCAGCTGGAATGAGGAGAAAGGAAAGCTCTGCGGGGACGTCCTTTTTGAGGAGGCGGAGCCTCTGGTCTCCGCCATCACCCCGGTCCCCGGCGGCGTCGGGGCGGTGACGACGGCCGTGCTGATGCGGCATGTGATCGAGGCAGCCAATGGACGAAGATAGCAGATACGGGATCGATGTGAGGCGTTTTTGCCGGGAGCATGAGGCCTGTGTGCGGGGGCAGGCCCCTTCGGCAGGCCTTCTTGAATGGCATCTGGAGAAGCTCCGCTGGCTTCAGCACGAGAGGCTGATCCATCTGATCGTGACGGTCATGGTGGTTTTCGTGGAGGCTTTCGTGACGGGGCTTGTACTTCTGCACCCGGAGCTGAGCTTTTGGGCAGCCATCGTTATGCTGGGGCTGGCAGTCCTTTTGGGTTTTTATTTCCGGCACTACTTCTTTTTGGAGAATACGGTCCAGAAATGGTACCTTATAGCGGAGGAGCTTAGGGAACAGATCGGGCAGTCTGGGGGCGCGGATGGCAGGCCGGATGCGTTTGGCTGAGGGATCAAAGTTTCCGCCCCGCAGGACAAAAAGCCGTTTGCGGATTGGGGCAGCTGAAACGATGAATCCCCGGGAAATTCCGGGGAGAATTTATGAAGGCGGAAATGGGATGAAAAAAGCCGCGTCCGAACAGGGACGCGGCTTTCGATTCTGAATGGAAAGACTGCTTTACAGGCTTTCGGAGCCGTTATCTGCCGGGGCAGCGGCGCTTTCTTCCGGGCTGTTTTCTTCGTCGGCAGCGGGCGCTTCATCTTTTTTGCCATCAAGGCCGGTCACGTTGATGTTCCGGTTCACCTTGGCGTCGTAGGTGTCGGCCCGCATGATCTCCGCGAAGTCGACCCCGGTGGTCTCCTTCATGGTCTTGAAGAGACGGGTCATGACGAGAGGCACGTTGTCGGCTACGGTGCCGACTCCGTTTCCGCCGTCGCCTCCGATGATGGTGATGTCGCCGATCTTGGTGAGCGGGTCGGCTATGCTGCGGGCGATATCCGGCAGGACCTTGATGATCATCTCGGCCATGGCTGCCTGGTTGTATTTCTGGTAGGCCTCCGCCTTCTTATTCATGGCCTCGGCTTCCGCGGTGCCTTTGGCCCGGATGGCTTCGGCTTCCGCGAGGCCCTTGGCCCGGATTCCTTCCGCTTCCTGGGTGGCGGCGTATTTAGCGGCGTCGGCTTTGGCTTTTTCAGCTTCGGCCGCCTGCTCCTCTTCATACTTCTGGGCTTCCGCTTCCCTCTGGCGTCTGGCCAGCTCCGCTTCGGCTTTCTTTTCGAGGGCGTACTTGTCGGCGTCCGCCTTTTCCTTGATCTGGGCGGCCAGCGTCTGCCTCTGGACGCTTACTTCCCGTTCCCTTAGCTCCGCTTCGCGTTCCGCCTTTTTGATCTCGGCGTTCACGGTGGCTTCATTTACCGTTTTCATCTGTTCCTGCCGCTGGATCTCGTAGGCGCTGTCTGACTCCGCTTTCTTGATGGCCGCGGCCTTGTTGAGTTCATGCTTCTTGATCTCAAGGGCGTTGTTCCGCTCGGCGATGGCGGTCTCGGCGGCGACCCGGGCTTCATTTGCCGCCCGGTCTGCTTCCGCCTTCTTGATGGCAACCTCTTTGTCTGCTTCCGCTTTCGCGATGGCCGCGTCCTTCTTGATCTTGGAGGTGTTGTCCATACCGAGGTCGGCGATGAGTCCGTTCTCGTCGGTTACGTTCTGGATATTGCAGGAAATGATCTCGATGCCGAGTTTGGCCATGTCCCTGGAGGCCTTGGCCACCACCTGATCGGAGAAGGAGTCCCGGTCGGTGTTGATTTCCCTGAGTTCCAGCGTGCCGATGATCTCCCTCATATTTCCCTGCAGGGAATCCTGCAGCTCCGCGGCGATCTGGTCGGGCTTCTTATTCAGGAAGTTTTTCGCGGCGAGCTGGATCCCGTTCGGATCCGGGGAAACCCGGACCTTGGCGATGGCGTCCACATTGACGTTGATGAAATCATTGGTCGGGACGGCCTGCTCGGTCTTGATGTCTACGGACATCTGTCCTAAGTAGAGCTTGTCCACCCGCTGCAGGATCGGGATCCGGATCCCGGATCCGCCGCTGATGGTCCGGGGCTCTTTGGAGAGGCCGGAGATGATGAAGGCCTGATCCGGCGGTGCCTTGACGTAACCGGTCGAAATGACAAGGATCAAAACGAGTACGACAATAAGAATAAGGGGTGCCATGGAATACCTCCTTTTTAGAAATATGGTTTTTTTGCAGGCGAAAACTGCTTTCCGGGTTCGAAGAGCAGGTGATTTCAGAACAAGTGTATCATAAAGCCAAACGCGCTTCAACGATTGCAATAACTAAAATACTTCCTCCATTTTTGTGCAAAGTGACGGATGGGAGGCTGTTTTCATGAAACGGTTCTGGACGAAGTGTGAATTGAGCGTTATACTATAGTAAAACGGCGAAGTATATTTAATGAGGAGTATAAACTATGCTGGAATTTACTTCCAATCAGGCCGGAAAGGCTGTTCCGATGAAACTGATGGGCTTTGGGCCCAGGGGCCACGCGGCGACTTTTATTGTCCGAAAGGCGCAGACTCTGGGGCTGCCCAGGACGACTCTGGGAACGATCGCTCCTTCCGGGGGCGGCTGCGTCTACAAGGACGCCGGCCGGGCCGTGACGAGAGTGAACGGCCATGTTATAAATGGAAGCGTTCTCCTTGAGAAAGGCGATGTGCTGTCCTATCATGCCGGTTCGGCTCCGGACGCGAAGATGGTCCTGAAGCTGGTCCTGACAGATGCGGATGCGCCGGAGCTGTCCTGGAATAAGATCGCGGTCGGGAAGGCGCTGCCGGTTCTTTCGGCTGTTTTGGAAAATGAAAAGCTCAGACTTTTCAACTATGTCCCGGAGGAAGCCCAGTACTGGTTTTCCGCGGAGGGAGGAACCTGCCGTTTCGAGCTTCTGCAGCCGGGAATCTCCGCTTCTTTGGACGGGATGGAAGTCAGAGACGGGGCGGAGCTTTCCGCCCGGGCCCTGCTTCGCGCGGGGGAGGTCTGGTTTTATTATACGGGAGAGCAGCTCTGGATCGGTTCTCCCTTTCCGATCGCGCTTGAGGCGAAGAAGAAGGGGCAGAAGGTGAGGGAGAGGCCGGCGGCGAAGCAGGCGGGAGCATCCCCGATGGGGAAGCCGGCTGCTTCCCCGGCGGCGAAGCAGCCGGATGCGGTTCCGCCGCAGAGCCGGCCGGAGCTGCTTCCGCCGGAGAAAACGCCGGAGGCGGCAGCGATAAAAGAGGAAGAGCCGGAGATGGATTTTGCTGCGGCTGCGCAGGCGGTTTCGGCAAAAAAGCCGGAAGCGCAGCCGGCGGAAGCAAAAGCGGAACCTGCGGACTTGACCGCATCGCTGCAAAAACCAAAGCTCCCGGAAGCGGCGCGGCCTGAAGCCGCCGCGGAGGATTCATCGCAGGACTATAATTTCGGATTGAGTCCGGAAGCGGCAAGAATGCTGGAGGAGCTGATAAAGAAAACCGCGGCGTTTGGTTTTAAGCCGGAAGAGGAGCCTCTTGAGGATGCCGGAACGCCGGCAGCGGCAGAAACGGAGGAAATAACGCAGGCCGCGGAAACTATCGGGGACACTTCAAAGGCCGCGGAGGCTGTGGAGGGCGTGCCGCAGGCGCCGGAGACTATCGGGGACTATTCAAAGGTCCCGGAGACTTTCGGGAGCGTTTCACCCGCAGCTAAGGAGAAATCCGAATTCGAAACGGCGTCTCAACCTGAACCGGCAGCGGCGTATGGCGGGACAAAGCCGGAGGCCGCTCCTCCGCCGGCAGCGGCGGCGTCCCCAATCTGGGATGTCTTCAACAGCGCGCCGTCCGCCCCGCAGGGAAGCCCGGTCGGCAAAATGGAAGAGATGGCCGGCCCGCAGGGAAGCCCGGCCGGCAGAACAGAAGAGCTGGCCGCTCCGCAGGGAAAAGCGGGCGGACGGACCGAAGCCCTGGCCGGAAGAGAAGAAAAGCAGCCCGGGGAAAGTAAATCAGCGGGAAAGACTTCGGCGGAAATCGCAAGGCCCGGAGCCCGGACAGTTGTTCCAAAGCCGAAAATTAAGACCACGGATGCTTTTAAAGACGCGGTTCTGACGATAGACATCCGGGAGCGGAACGTCTTCAGGGGCTTCCGGAAGCGTTCTCTCCTCAAGGACATAAAGCTTACCGTCGTGCCGGGAGACTTCGTGCTGATCCTCGGAGGTTCCGGCGCGGGAAAGTCAACCCTCATCAAGGCCGTCATGGGCTATGACCGGGCCGACGGAACCATCCGCTACGGGGATCTGGATGTCTACAAGGACTATGAGAAGGTTAAATACGAGATCGGCTATGTCCCCCAGCAGAATCTGATCCGCCTGAACGATACCGTTTACCACACGCTGGAAAGCGAAGCGCATGTTAAAATGCCGGGGGATACGAAGTCTGAGGATTACGCGCAGCAGTGCGAGTGGGCCATGTCCATGCTGGGACTGGAAAGCGAACGGAATAATATGTGCTCCTCCATCAGCGGCGGCCAGTTAAAAAGGCTCAGTATCGCCATCGAGCTGGTAGGGGATCCGGGACTCTTTTTCCTGGATGAACCGGATTCCGGCCTGGACGGCACCATGTCCCGGAATCTGATGGAGAATCTCCGGGCGATTGCCGATCTGGGCAAGATCGTCATGGTCATCACCCACGGACCGGACCGGGCGGCGGACCTCTTTAACAAGATCATTGTCCTGGGCAAGGATTCCGGGAATGTGGGCCGGCTGCTGTTCTACGGAGGAATCGGGGAAGCCAGGGAATTTTTCGAGGTGGAGAGTCTGGAAAAAATAGTAAAACGGATCAACTCCAAAAAAGAAGGCGGAGAAGGACTGGCAGATGAATTCCTGGCGAAGTACCAGCGCCTTATGCGGGACAGGGGACAGATGTGATGATGTCGTATCCAGAAGAAATAAAAGGATTCCCTTTGTAAACGGAGAAAGGAATTGTAAAATGGATGAAAAGCACTCTTCAAGAATCAAGCAGGTTTCCGTGTATTTTGGCCGCTGCTGGCGGGGATTTTTCCACGACAAGAGCTGGAAGCTTCTTATCAGCGTGGTTCTCATCACGCTTCTGATCTCTTCCGTTACCGGTGAAAACATGTTTGTGACTTACTGGGATACGAAGGACGGGGCTTTCACCCTGGTCTGCGCCTGCATCTGGATCGGCCTCTTTAATTCCATCCGGACGATCTGCCGGGAGCGGGATATCTTAAAACACGATCACAGGACCGGCCTTCATATGAGCGCCTACGCGGCGGCCCACTGGCTTTACGAATTGTGCCTCTGCGCGATCGAAGCTCTTCCGGTGACCGCCCTCGTCTGGTTTATGAACCGGAGCCATTTTATAGAGGAAGGGGTTATTTTCCCGCCGGCGGTCGAGCTTTTTATCACGTTTTTCCTGATTCTGTTCAGCTCGGATGCTCTGGCGCTTCTCATTTCCTCAATTGTGACCAATGAGAACACCGCCATGACGGTCATGCCCTTCGCGCTGATCATCCAGCTTGTCATGGCCGGGCTTATCTTTATCCTGGAGGGGGCGGCCAAAACGATCTCCGCGGCGACTATCAGCCGCTGGGGACTGGACGCGATCTGCGTCAGCGCCCATGTGGACGAGATGGGCTACGCAGTCGAGGAGGAGTTGCTCTCGACGCCGGAGAATCTCAGGTGGCTCTGGCTGGTTCTTTTCTGTTTCGCTGTTCTTTATGGCGTCCTGTCCGCTATCGCGCTGGAGTTTGTGGATCTGTACTGAAAACTCGATACCAAATGATTGATTTCTTGCTTTTCAGCGGCATTCATGGTATGCTCAATCTATATGCAATGCTTTCTTCTCAGGATCGCGGGAGCGCAGAGCTTAGAGCGGTCCCATGCGTCATTTTTTGCGGAGCCTTCGAAGCGGGCATGCGGATTTTATGTGAAAAGGAGGCGGACCCCCATGTGTCTTGCCGTACCGTTAAAAATTTCTTCCTTAAACGGAATGGACGCCATCGGAGAGCGGGATGGCGTAAGGAGAAAGATCCGGGTGGATTTTATCAGGGAACCCAAGGTGGGAGATTATGTGATCGTCCACGCCGGCTTCGCGATTGAACGGCTCAAAAAAGAGCAGGCCGAGGCCGATCTGGCGGCTGCCCGCGAGGTGGAAAATGCCCTCCGAGCTTGAACTTTGCCGCGCCCATCCCCAGGAGTATATTAAGAAAATAGCAGCCCTGGATCTCCCGGAAGTCAATCTTATGGAGGTCTGCGGGACCCATACGATGGCCATCGCGAAAGCCGGCCTTCGGGCCATGCTCCCGCCCAATGTCCATCTCTTATCCGGACCCGGCTGCCCGGTCTGCGTGACCCCCGCCGAAGTGATCGACGAGATTCTCAAACTTGCCGGGAGGCCGGACGTTGTCATCGCGACCTACGGGGATATGATCCGGGTTCCCGGAAGCCGAAGGGGATGGAACCTTGGGAAAATGAAAGCCTCCGGAAGCCGGGTCGAAGTGGTTTACTCACCAGTCGACGCCCTGGATCTGGCGGCAAAGAACCCGGAAAAAAAGATCGTTTTTCTGGGCGTCGGCTTTGAGACCACGGCTCCGGGAACCGCGGCTTCCGTCCTCCTGGCGGAGGAAAGGGGCGTTTCCAATTACTATGTCTTTTCCATGTTGAAAACGGTCGAGCCGGCCTTAAGAACCCTGATTGCGGATCCGGAATTTAACGTGCAGGGCTTTCTGTGTCCCGGCCATGTGGCCGTGATTACAGGCGAGAAGGGCTTTTCATTTCTCCCGGAAGAATACGGAATCCCGGCGGTCATCAGCGGCTTTGAACCGGAGGACATCCTGCTCTCCGTCTATAAGCTGCTTCTTCAGATCCATGAGAAGCGGCCCAGGCTTGAGAATACCTATACCCGGGCGGTCGCCCCGGAAGGCAACCCCCTGGCGGAAAGCTTTATGGACAAGGTGCTTGCGCGGGAAAGCGATCTCTGGCGGGGGCTGGGAGAGATCCCGGAAAGCGCCCTCATGCTCCGTCCCGCTTTCAGCCGGCATGACGCGAAGCTGGCGTTCGGCGTTTCCTATAAGGCCTCGGAAGGGACAGGTATCTGCCGCTGCGGCGACGTGATCCAGGGCAGGCTTTCTCCTGCGGCCTGTCCGCTCTTCGGGAAGGCCTGCACGCCCGAGGATCCTTACGGCCCCTGCATGGTTTCCTCCGAGGGGACCTGCGCGGCTGCCTATAAATATCAGGAGGTGTGACTTTGGAGGATACGATAACACTGGATTTCGGCAGCGGCGGCAAGAAGACATCCGCGCTCATCGAGGAGCTGATCCTGCCGCTTCTGTCCAACGAGGCTTTAGATGAACTTGACGACGGGGCTGTGCTTGCGGGAAATGAAAAGCTTGTCTTTTCCACGGACAGCTTCGTGGTGGATCCTTACTTTTTCCCCGGCGGCGATATCGGAAAGCTTGCGGTCTGCGGGACCGTCAACGATCTGGCCGTGAGCGGCGGGGAGCCCAAATACCTGTCTCTCGGCCTGATCCTGGAGGAAGGCTTCCCGAGGAAGGATCTGGAGCGGATCCTTTCTTCCGTCGCCCGGACCGCCAAAGAGGCGGGCGTCATGGTCGTGACCGGCGACACCAAGGTGGTGGAGCGGGGCAAGGGCGACGGGATCTACATCAATACCTCCGGCATCGGCTTCCTGCGGGCGCCCTGGCTTTCCAGGAAGGCCATCCGGGAAGGGGACGCCGTCCTTATATCCGGGACGATCGGCTGCCACGGGACCGCGGTCATGCTTGCGAGAAATGAAAATCTCGTGGAAGGAAACGTCCTTTCCGATTGCGGGCCGGTGCACCGCCTGGCCGGAAAGCTCCTGGAGTTGGGAGAAGACCTTCATTTTATGCGGGATCCTACCCGGGGCGGGGCGGCGACGACCCTTTGCGAATTCGTCGAGGGGACTGATCTCTCCATTGAACTGGACGAAAAATCCCTGCCGCTGGATCCGGCGGCGGCCGGAGCCTGCGAGATCCTGGGACTCGATCCGCTGTACAGCGCTTCAGAGGGAAGGCTTCTTTGCGTACTGGCAAAGGAGCGGGCCGGGGAGGCCCTGGCGCTGCTGAAAAGCCTTCCGGAAGGGGAGGGAGCCGCCCTGATCGGGCGCGTGACTAGGAGGAGCCCCGGAAAAGTCATCATCCGGACGGCCTTCGGGGGAGCCAGGATCGCGGCCCGGCTGGCCGGGGCCCAGCTTCCGCGGATTTGTTAGAATGAATACAGCCGGCGGCTGTTTCAGATAGATGCAACCCGTAAACGTCGCTTTGGGAGGAAGCTTCCGAAAGGAAGGCTTATCCCTGGGGACAGGCATTTCAATGAGGTGGAAGTAATGCAGGAACAAGCCTACAACAAGATCAGCATTACCAAAGAGGAGATCGTACCCGTCGCTGAGAAGATGCGGAAGGACGGCGTGATCCTCGCGATGATCCACGGCCATATCGGGAAGGATGGGAAGCCTTGTATTTCCTATGAATACCAGATTGGCAGCGGGATCGAATCCTACACCGTCGAGGGGGAAGATGTCCTGCCCTCGATTGCCGGAATCTACGATCTGGCCGCCGAGTGGCCCGAAAGGGAGCTTAACGAGCTGATCAACGTGACCTTCGAAGGGCTGGATACCTCGAAGAGACTCTTCATGCCGGACAGCATGCTGGACGGGCAGGGACAGATTCTGGTCACGCCAATGGACGAACTGATTGAAAAAACACACACAAAGAAGGAGGTGGCCGAGCAGTGAGTTACATTGTTCCTATTGGACCATACCATCCGTCGCTGGAGGAGCCGGTTCATGCCCGACTCATCACGGACGGCGAGCAGATCAGCGACGCCGAGGTATTCATCGGGTACAACCACCGCGGAATCGAGAAGCTGGCCCAGGATATGAACTTTATCCAGACCCTGGTGCTGGTTGAGAGAGTCTGCGGGATCTGTTCCCATTCCCACGCCCTCTGTTACGCGCTGGCGCTGGAGAGCGTAGGCAAGGTCAAGGTTCCGAAGAGAGGGGAGTATATCCGGGTCATTATCGCGGAGCTGGAGAGACTTCATTCCCATTATCTGTGGCTGGGGATCGCGCTTCATATTATCGGCCACGACAGTCTCTTCATGCACTCCTGGGACGACCGGGAAGCCATCATGGATATCCTTGAGCTCCTGACCGGCAACCGGGTCAATTACGGCATGGTCACTTACGGCGGTTCCCGCCGCGACATCTCGCTGGAGCAGGCCCAGGAGACTCTTAAGATGCTTGATAAGATCGAAGAGTCCAACAAGCGCCTGGCGGATTTCCTCCTTTCGGACAAGACGGTGGCCCTCCGCACCCAGGGCGTCGGCGTTCTGACGACAGAGGACGCCATCCGGATCGGAGCGATCGGGCCCCACGCCAGGGCCTCAAACGTGGCGACCGATGTCCGTATCGACGCTCCCTATTCCAGCTACGGAGACTTTGATTTCAAGATGTGCACCTGGGACAGCTGCGATGTCTTCGCGAGAGTGGTGGTCCGCGTCCTCGAGAATTTCGAGAGCATCAAGATCATCCGCCAGGCGCTGGACAGCCTGCCCAAGGGAGCGATCAACAAGGGGAACAGCATCCCGACCATCAAACCGGGCGAGTATATGTTCCGCCACGAGGCGCCCCGCGGACAGCTTTCCTACAAGGTCGTCACCAACGGAACCGACAAGAACGAGCGCGTCAGCATCCACGTGCCGACCTTCAAGAACGCTCCGACGATCCCGACCATGCTGAAGGGCAATTCCGTAGCGGATGCCGGCCTTATCATCGCCAGCATCGATCCCTGCTTCTCCTGTATGGACCGCTGATATGCACGAGCTGGTTATCGTTGAGGGGATACTTGAAGCGGTCATCCCCGCGGCTAAAGAGCATAAGGCGGAAAAAATCGTGGCCATCAACCTGAAGGTAGGGGAGCTCTCCGGAGTGGTCTCATCCTGCGTCCTGGAATATTTTAAGTCCGCGGCGAAGGGAACCATAGCGGAGGGCGCGAAGATCAACGTCCTTCCCATCCCGGTCGCCGTATCCTGTCCGGACTGCGGTTACCAGGGCGGGCTTCCGAAAGGAAGCTATCACTGTCCTTCATGCGGGAGCGCGGGTTTTAAGATCGTCTCCGGCCGGGAGTATTATGTGGACACGATTGAGGCAGAATAGGTTCCGCCGTTTCAAAAGCAAATATAGCGAAAGGATAAAGAAATAAAAGAATCCGCTTAGGAGGTGACATTTTGAAAAAAGCAAGCATACCTGCCGTGATATCGACAGCCCTTATCTGCTTCATTTTCTGGCTGCTGATATCCGGTGGACTCGTCGCGCTGTGTCAGGGCGCGCCGGACGTCCGCAATCTGGTCGTCGGGCTCCTGGTCAGCGTCTTCGTCGGCCTGTTTTCCGCAAGGTTTTTCATTCATGAAAGCCCTTTTTATCTGTGGAATCCGGCTAAGCTCTTGCAGCTGCTGTTCTACTGCATCTGCATTTTCCCGATCGAGCTGATTAAGGCCAATCTGGACGTCGCGCTTCGCGCGCTGAATCCCGTCCTTCCCATCAATCCCGGCATCGTAAAGGTTCCGGTGGACGTTCAGTCCGAATACGGACAGGCCATGCTGGCCAACTCCATCACCCTGACGCCCGGAACGATCACCATGGACATCGTAGAGGAAGAAGTGCCGGTTGGGGAAGCCTCTCCCGCCAAAGAAGGAGAGGAAGCGGCTCCGCTTCCGACAAAGCCGCAGACATTCTATTATATTCACTGGATCAATGTCGCGTCGGAGGATCCGAAGGAAGCCGGCGACGCGATCAAAGGAACACTGGAAAAAGGGGTAAGGAGGATCTTTGACTGATGAGTGAATTGTTATTTTTCGCCGTTTGTTTCATCGTTCTGGCCCTCTGTCTCTTCATCCGCGTCATCTTAGGCCCCAGCGTCGCCGACCGGGCAGTCGCTGCGGACAGCGTTGACATCCTGTGCGACATGGCGCTCATCCTGTTCGCCCTGCACAGCGGACGGAGCATCTTCCTTGACATCGCGCTCATCACTGCGGTGCTGGGCTTCGTGGGCTCCACGCTTGTGGCCCGTTATCTGGAGGGAAGACTATGAGAATTGTGGTAGATGTGTTAATTGTCATCAGCATTTTCTTCGCGTTTGCCGGCGTGGTCGGCATGCTGAGAATGCCTGATTCCTTTACGAGAATGCAGTCCTCGACCAATATCGCGACGATGGGCGTTCTCGGCGTGATCCTCGGCGGGGCTGTTTACGCCGCCCTCGGCCTCCATGAGCCGGTGATGGTGGTAAAGCTCCTGGTCCTTGGTGTTTTCTACATTATTACAAACCCGATCTCCGGGCACGCGATCTGCCGCGGCGCTTACAAGCACGGCGTTCGCCCCAAGGAGGAAATGAAGTGCCATAAGTACGGAGAGGATATGGTGGAAGAGAAATGAATATCATGTTCCTGTTAAATACTTTGGTCATTCTCGGCATCGTTATCTCAGCAATCTGCGCGGTTGCCTTTAAGAAGCCCCTGTCCTCGGTCATCGCCCTCGGCATCACCGGCGGTTTCACCGCCCTCGAGTTCATGCTGCTGCAGGCGCCGGACGTCGCGATCTCGGAGGCATCTGTCGGGGCGGTCCTCTCCACGGCCATCTTCATCATCGCCGTGAAGCTGACGACGCCGAAGGAGGAGGAAGAGAAATGAAAAGAATTCTTACCCTGCTCGCCCTTGGCGCAATCCTTGTATGCGGTATCTACGCTGTCAGTTACGCGTTTGAAAATATTCCGGACGCCTACGACGAGCATCTCGACGTCGTCGCGCTGGAGGAAAATCCGACGGAATATGACGTGACCGGCGCGGACGGCGTGGCGGACATCATCGTCGCCCAGAACCTTGAGCGCACCGGCGCGGAGAACAACGTCGCCGCGGTCGTCTTCGATTTCCGTGGATTCGACACGCTGGGCGAGTCTTTCATTTTAATTACATCCGTGGTCGGATCCTTTGTCATCTTGAGCAAGGTGAAGAAGGAAGAGAAGGAGGACGCGGCATGAAATTCAAGGAAGGTATCAAAGAAAAAAATATCATCATCAAGTGCGGCGCGGACACGTTCCTGCCCTTTTCGCTGATGTTTGCCCTCTATGTGATCCTGACGGCTCCGGTCGGCGGCGGTTTCCAGGGCGGCGTCCTGGGCGCGGCAGCCGTGCTGCTGCTCTATCTCGGCTACGGTTACGACGTGACGAAGAACTCCATCAATCCGGAGATCCTCCGGATCAATGAAGCCTGCGCGACGACGATCTACGCGCTGCTCGGCTTCGCGGGTCTTGTCTTCGGGGCGAATTTCTGCCGCAACGTATTTTACGCGAACGGCTGGCTGACCGGCTTTGTCCACGACGGCACGATCGGCCTTATGGATTACGCGGTCGGCTACAACGTCATGACCGGCGTAGGCTTCCTCCTCATTCTCATGCTGGGCTTCCTGGCCCCGGTGGAGGAGGCGAAAAAGGCGGAAAAGAAGGAGGACGAAAAATGATTATTGTCAACTATATCGCGTCAGTCTTTCTGATCGTTCTCGGCCTCTATACGGTATGCACCAAGAAAAACCTGATCAAGATTGTCCTTGGGCTCGGAATCACGGACTACGGCATCAACCTTCTGATCGTCAGCATCGGCTTTAATCCGGGCGGAACCGCTCCGATCTATTACATGGCTGACCTTTTAAACGGGGTTGCCCCCAATTTCTTCGTGGATCCGGTTCCCCAGGCCCTGACCCTGACCAGCATCGTTATCGGCGCCTGCGTGGACGCCATGGCGCTGGCTCTCGTCATCATGATCAATCGCAAGTATAAAACTGTCGACGCAGATGAAATTAGGAGGTTAAACGGATGATACAGCATTTTCCGGTTATGGCCGTGATGCTGCTGTTCCTCGGGGCTTTCCTGGTGGCCATCTTCGGCCGCATCAGCCCGTTTATAAGGGACGGTATCGCGATCCTTACGGCAACGATTTCACTAATCCTGATCTATGCGTTGATCAAACCTGTCATGATCGACGGACAGATCATTTCCTACTGGATGGGCAACTGGGAACCGGTGGAAGGCTACGCCATCGGTATCGGCTATGAGGTTGACGCGCTGGGCCTTTTCTTCGGCCTTTTAGTGGTTACGACCTTCTGGCTGTCCGGCATCTATTCGCTCGGCTATCTGAAAAAAGATGCCAACAAGATGCATTACTACACCCTCTACCTGATGCTTTCCGCATCGGTTCTGGGCCTCGTCCTTACGGGCGACCTTTTCAATATGTTCATCATGATCGAGATCATGACCTTCGCGTCGGTCGCGCTGACAGCCTTCCGGAACAAGCAGGACATCGCCCTCGAGGCGGCCTTCAAGTATCTGGTTTTGGGCTCCATCGGCTCCTCCATGACGCTGGCCGGCGTCGCCCTTATCTACAGGGTCTGCCACACCCTCAACATGGCGCAGATCTCCTCGATCATCGGCGGGCAGTTCAACCTGACGACCATCATGGCTTTCGGGCTTATCGTCTCCGGACTCTGCGTCAAGAGCTACATCGTCCCGTTCCACACGCCGGCGGCTGACGCTTACACAGCGGCTCCGACCTCGATCTCCATGATCTTCTCCGGCATGGTCAACAAGGCCGGCGTCTACGGCATCATCCGGATGGTCTATGTGGTCTTCCGGGCCATGGACAGAAGCTCCCTGCAGACCCTGTTGGTTGTTTTCGGCGCGGTTACCATGTTTGTGGGCGTCACCATGGCGCTGGCACAGCATGACTTCAAGAGGCTGCTGGCCTTCCACTCGATCTCCCAGATCGGCTACGTCATCACGGCCATCGGCCTTGGGACGGCGCTGGGCCTCAATGCGGGTCTCTTCCACGCAATGAACCACACGCTCTTTAAGGGCCTCCTCTTCCTGACCGCCGGCGCGGTTCTCACCGCGACCGGGACTACGAATCTCGACAAGCTGGGCGGCCTCTCGAAGAAAATGCCGGTGACGACGGTCTGCTTCCTCGTCGGGGCCTTCTCCATCTCGGGCCTTCCGCCTTTCAACGGCTTCGCTTCCAAGTGGATGGTCTACCAGGCGATCTACGAGAAAGCGTCCTCTTCCGGGAATTTCCTTTTCGCGGCGGCGACGATCACGGCCCTCATCGTTTCGGTCATGACTCTGGCTTCCTTCATCAAGGTTACCCAGGCGGTCTTCTTCGGCCAGGTCAATCCGGAGCACTCGGAGGTCAGCGAGGTTCCCTTTATCATGCAGCTGCCCATGGTCATCATGGCGCTTCTCTGCGTCGCGACAGGCCTTTTCTACAACAAGGTGCAGGAATTCCTTCTCGCCCCGGCCGCCAAAGCCGCGCTCAGCGTCACGAACTACATTGACCGGATGATGGGCGAAGGCTACGCGGAAAGCGCGGGCGTTGCGGATATCCTCTGGCAGCCGGCTTCCTTCAGTTTCTGGAACCCGCTTGTCTGGCTGGTCCTCTTCGTCGTGATCTTCCTGGCGGTCTATATCGCCATCGCGACGGGACGGAAGAACCGGGGCGCGATCCTCGAAAACGGCGGGGCTTACGATCCCAAGTACGCCACCTTCTTCTCCGGCGAGCAGGAAGAGTTCTCCCAGGTCGGCGGTTCCGACCTTTTCTGGGGCTTCAAGACGGACTGGAAGGGTTATTACAAGGTAATGCAGGGCCTGCATTCCGGTATTGTCACCGACTACGCCTCCTATATCGTTATGGCGGCAGCGGTCATTATTCTCGTCATGTTCATCTGCATGCGGTAAGGAGGGAGGAAGAAAATGCTGAACATAACCAATATTCTTATGCTGTTGTTCTTCGTCCTGGTCTTCCCGGGTGCCCTGTTTACTTCAGCGGTGGGTCTCTGGCTGGCAGGAGTGGACCGCAAGGTGGTGGCCAGGATGCAGCACCGCATCGGCCCCCCGATCCGGCAGCCCCTTTATGATTTCCTGAAGCTTCTCGGCAAGGAGACGATCATTCCCCACGCGGCCAACAAAACCGTCTATCTCGGGGCTCCGATCGTCGGCTTTATCAGCCTTGCCATGATCATGCTCTTTATCCCCATCATGGGCTTTACCGCGGTTTCCGGCAGCGCGGACCTCATCGTTATCCTTTACCTGATCACGATCCCGGGCGTCGCCCTCATCGTCGGCGGTTCCTCCTCAGGATCTCCGTACGCGGGCATCGGTATCTCCCGCGAGATGGTCACGATGATGGCTTATGAGCTTCCCTTTGTCCTGGTTCTCCTGGCGGTGGCCCGGAAGGTAGGCGGCGGCGCCCTGGTCTTCTCCATGCAGGATATCGCCGCATGGCAGGCTGCCAACGGAAGCCTGCTCTTCCACTGGTCCATGATTCCTGCCGCGCTGGCCATGCTGCTGGTTGTTCCGGCTGAGGTCGGCACCCAGCCCTTCGACGTGGCTGAAGCGGAGACCGAGATCTGCGAGGGACCCCTGGTTGAGTACAGCGGCGCGCCCCTCGGGCTCTTCAAGCTCAATACGGCCATGAAGATGTTCGTCATGTCCGGCCTTTTTACAGCCCTCTTCCTGGGCGGCCTCGGAACCGGAATCGTGGCCCTGGACGCGCTTATCTTCGTCCTGATCTGCACGCTGGTCGTGATCCTGTGCATCTCCACGATTCACGCGGTTACGGCCCGGCTTAAGATTGAGCATCTGTTCAAATTCTACTGGACCTTTGTGGCCGGACTTGCGCTTCTGAGCCTGATCCTCGTCTGGTGCGGTCTTTAAGGAGGGATGGAAATGTTAAAAAAGTTTATTGACGACAGCGCCTTGAAGTCTCCCTGGATCTACCACATCAACACAGGTTCCTGCAACGGATGCGACATCGAGCTGGTTGCTGTTCTGACGCCTCGTTACGACGCGGAACGTTTTGGTTTCAAGCTGGCGGGAACGCCCAGGCACGCGGACATCGTGGTGGTCTCCGGACCGATCACATCCCAGTCCAAGGAGCGTCTGCTCCGGACCCTGGCCCAGGTGCCGGAACCCAAGTGCGTGGTTTCTCTGGGTTCCTGTCCCAGATCCGGCAACGTCTTCAAGGGAAGCTACTCCATTGAAGGCCCGCTGGAAAAATATGTACACGTCGATGTTTCCGTCGCCGGCTGCACGCCGAAGCCGGAAGCGATCATGGAAGGGCTCTACAAGGCAGCCCAGATCCTGAAAGAGAAGAGGGAGGCGATGAAGAAATGATGTTTCCATTTTTGAAGACAGCGATCACCAACGCCTTCACCAAACCAAGCACCGAGCAGTTTCCGAATCCGGAAGCTATGGGGGCGCCGAAGTACCGGGGCCGGATCGTCTTCCATTCGGATCGCTGCACGGACTGCGGCAACTGCATCAAGGTCTGCGCGCCCAAGGCGATCACCCGCACCGAGGAGCCTGCGGAGGGAGGAAAGAACATCACCAGATCGTTTGATCTTACCTCCTGCACCTTCTGCTCCACCTGCGCGGACTTTTGTGATGAAGGTTCTATCGAGCTGTCTCCGGACTACCATATGGTGGCGACGGATGCAAAGGATCTGATCGTCTCCGGCGTGACTTTCAAGAAGGATATCGCCGGCAAGATCACCTGCAATCTGGACGGCTGCATCTACTGCGGCCTCTGCATGCGCAACTGTCCGCAGAAGATCATCACGGTGGACCGCAAGACCAAGAGCTGGACAATCGACCACTCCGGCTGCGTCAAGTGCGGCATCTGTATCGGAAAGTGCCCGAAGAAGGTTCTTTCCTTCCAGGAATAATTTCAGGCAAAAAAGAAACCCGGGCGGCGCGAGCCGTCCGGGTTTCTTTTGCCTGAAGTCTGTTTTTGCCTGAAATATGTCTTAGAGGAGAAGCCTGGCTTCGATCCCGCTGAAATCGACGCGTTTTTCCCTTCCGTCTTTGAAGCGGAGGGTAATCGGGCCGAAGCTCCCGGCTGCGCAGGGGTCGGAATAGAGGATCTCCCGGATCGGGAAGAGTTCCTCGCCGCTGAAATCTTCGTGGGACTCCCGGGTCAGGGTCTGGGAGATGAGCAGGCAGCGCTCCGCTCCGCCGTATTGTTTAGCTTTCAGGGCCCTGGCGTAAACGATCAGGGAGTGTTCGGAGTCCGGATTGGTCCCGGAACTCTTCCGGAGCAGCAGCTCGTCCCAGCCGTCATAGACGGTCATGGCGAGCTGTTTTTTTCGGCCCTGGGAATCGAAGCCTTTCAGAATCAGGGCTTTTGCGCTGCTTTCAGATTTTTCGAGAATCTCGGTCCCATTGTCTGGAAAACCGTAGGAGCCGAGGGTGACCGTCACCGGGCGCCGGTAGAGGCGCAGGAAATCCGCCCGCATGAGGCCGAAGGGCATCGGGAAATCCGCAAGGTTCATCGCCTGCATCCAGAAGGTGTCCCGGGAGAGCGTGTAGTTGAAGAACTGTCTCCGGTAGAGGACGCCGTCCCTTTCTCCGGACCAGAAGGTCACGTTGGCCAGCTCTTCGCCTCCGCCGTTTCCGTCCGTTAAGACATACTGCTGGGATTCCACGGCGGACTCGTCGGCCGGGACGGCCGGGGCGGATTCCCAGGGATATTTGGAATGGTAGGAAAGCTTGCCGTAATTCCACATCCCGTGGCGGTCGCCGCAGTTTTTTACGACCTTGCCGGTCCGGAGGATCGTGGAGCCGTTCGCCTTGTGATTGCTGAAAGAGAGGGCGGGGCCGTCAAGAGTCGTTTCCTTAACTTCCCGATCCTTTAAGCGCTCCCAGCTGCCGTTTTCCTCCTTCGCGGTCCAGAAGGGATGTTCTTTGGGGAGGGCCAGGCAGAGGAAGGGCTTGCCCATCCAGTAGGGGGAAGCCGCGCAGGAATAGCCCTGGATGAGCGGAGCGAAGGGACCGTAGAAGCCCATCGCCGGGATACCCTGGCCGGGCACATAGAAGTCCTCCCGGCTCAAAAACTGGAGCAGGCTCCCGGACATGATGCGCCTGGCGAGGCCGGGTTTGATGGAGGGATGCTTAAGAGAGAGATTCGCGTCAAGAGGGCAGGCCGCGGCAAAACGGTAGAGGCCGCTGCGGCCCCACATGTTGGTATGGCCGTCCTCGTCGAAAAAGTCCGGATAGGTTTCCATCAGGCGGTTGGAGCGCTCCTCGAAGAGCCGCGCGGCTTCCGGCATGTGCTCGTAACCGTACCAGTTGTTCCAGATGGGCGCATAGACCTGGAAGGCCCAGGAGGAGTAGTAGTCGAAGGAGTGTCCGTCCCGGTACCAGCCGTCTTCCGCGTAGAAGGAAAGGAGGGATGAGACGTGGTCGGCCATGACCTCCTCGTCGATGGGATAGCCGTTCATATAGAGGAAGGCCAGGTCCAGAAGGTTGAAGAAGCGCCAGTTCTGGGGGACCGTATTGCCGTGGGCGAAGCCGGACAGGAAAGCCGCGATCGTGTCCCGCTCCTCCTTCGAATAGCGCTCCCAGATGCTCTCCCGGCAGATGTGAAGGCCGATGGAGATCGGGCAGGTCTCCACGGTCTGCTGGAAGGCCCGGAAGGGGTCGTCCCCTCCGGCCATCTCCTTCAGCTGCCCGTAGGTTCCGACACAGAGGGGATCGTCCGGGCTGAAGGCGCGGAGAATCTGCTTCCTGTAATAGTCTGCGAGGCGGAAACCGCAGACCGTGCAGTCGGGGTCGTCTATAAGCAGCGGGGCCGCGATGAGGAAGGTGCGGGCCAGGCCCTCAAAACGCTCCGCGCGGCATTCCGCCTCATGGAGATTCGCGGGGCTGTCCGGATGGGGGTAGGTGATCTTCGTCTCGCTGCGCGGCAGGACGATCGGGTCCTCAAAACTTTTGATATGGCGGAAGACGCCGGACAGGAGGTGCCGGCCGGCTTCGATCCAGCCCTCGCGGGTCATGCCGGTATAGGGACTTAAGACGTAATCAGGATTTGAAAAATGAAAAGCCTGTTCCATAGTTTGCTCCTTTCGATATAAGGGTCGGATGCCTCTCACCAGAGGAATAGTTCTTTATCTGCCAGCTTCATCAGCGCCTCGACAAAATAGTAATCCGCATAGACGATGGGATAATTGTGACGCTCCTCATGGTAGGCGGCCGAGCAATGGCTGAGCAGATAGTCCGTATCCGGATCCAGGGAAAGGCGTTTATCCGCGAGCGCTATTAAAAGCTTCATGGCCGCGGCGCGGCAGCTCCCGGCTTTTTCGCCTTCACATACCTTTGAAAGATCGAGAAGTCCGCAGGCCGTGATCGCCCCCGCGCAGTCATCCTCCCAGTCAAGGGCGGGATCCTGCGCGTAATCCACCGGCAAAAGGCCGCTTTCCGGGATATGGGCGAGCGCGTAGTCGGCGGCGCGGCAGGCCGTATCGAGGAAGGGTTTCATTTTCGTGTGCAGGTAGCTTAAGGTGAAGCCGTAGACCGCCCAGGACAGTCCCCGGCTCCAGCAGGAGCCCTCCTGCATGCCCTGGCCGCCGAGGCTGCCGGTGACGGCTCCGGAGGCCGGGTCGAAGGTGACGATATGGTTCACGGAACCGTCCTTCCGGACGAAAGCGTCTTTTGCGCGGCCGGCGTGGCAGACCGCGATCTGCGTAAAACGGGGATCCTTTGTGAGGTCAGAAGCGAGGTAGAGGAGCGGCAGGTTCATCATGCAGTCGATGATCGCAAGTCCGGCGTTTGAGCCGTCTCCGGGATCGTTCCAGGCGCGGATGAGACCGGCCTTTAAGTTGAAGCGGCCGGCCAGGTTGTTCGCGGCGAGGAGAAGCCGGTTTTTGGAGGCCTCGCTCTTTGTCAGCTGGTAATTGGCCCCCGAGGTGAGCAGCCACTTAAAGCCGCTGTCGTGATCCATGCCGTCCGCCCGCATGAGATTTTCATCCAGCTTCTCCTCAATTACGAGGGCGGCCGCCTTATAGGCTTCATCGCCGCTTCGGTGATAGAGCTGCCAGAGCAGGCCGCCCCAGAAGCCGTTGGTCCACCAGCAGATTTTGTCAGGGGAGCTCCAGTCGTCGAAGCGGCCGGCTTTGCCGGTCGTGTAGGGGATCTTGTCGGCGCTGCGGGCGGCGACGTGTCTGTATTTTTCATCGATTTTGGCGAGGAGCTCCTCGGCCCAGAGAGATTCGTTCATGGTTTGCCTCCTTGCGTATGACAGTAACAGGTTCTTACTACAGTATAATATAAATTGCGGGGCGGAGGCAACAGCAGGCGTTTAGAAATCGGACGGATGATCCATAACTTTCACAAACCGGAACATCCCGCCGCCTTCTTCGGGTGCATCCCGGTCGATTTCCGGATCATGCGGATCGGGATGATGGAGATTGAAGATCCCGGAAGTGACTGGACAGGCGGCCCAAGGATGCATCCCAACGGAAATTATTATAAGTTGTTCGACATTCAAAAACTTCCTGCCGCACCCGAACGAGCTGACAGCATCTCTGTCGGTGTCATTACTGCCGTTGCCAGGCTCTCTGTGGATTCAGGCCTTTATCAGAGATTCTTTGCCGCATTAAACGGTTGAAATTTAACCCGATAAAGTATATGATAGGGAAAGCTGCCTTTGATCGAGGGTATGAAGGCGCACGCTGAGGAACTTCAGCTTGCGGGGAAATAAAGAAATAAGATTTAACGCTGTCCCTCATGGGGCAGCTTAAAAAAATTTTTTCTGACAGGGGGAAATTGTTATGGACAAGAGAGAACGACTCGGAAGCCGTCTTGGCTTCATCATGCTTTCGGCGGGCTGCGCCATCGGCTGCGGCAACGTCTGGAAATTCCCGTGGATGTGCGGGCAGTATGGGGGCGGAAGCTTCATGCTGGTCTACCTGATCTGCCTCATCGTGCTGGGCCTTCCGGTCCTGGTCATGGAGTTTTCCGTGGGCCGCGCGGCGCAGACCAGCCCGGTCTATATGTACAGCAAGCTGGCGAAGAAAGGCCGCTCGAAATGGGGGATCTGGGGTTATATCACCCTCATCGGCAACGTCTCGCTGATGGCGTTCTATACGGTGGTTACCGGCTGGATCATCAACTATTTTGTGAGATTCGCGACAGGGGCCATTGATGACCTGGGTTTTGAACCGATGATCGGGAATCCGGGGCTTAACGTGGCTTTCCTTTTCGTGACGGTGGCGGCCGCGTTTTTCATTTTAAGTTTTCATCTGCAGGGCGGGCTTGAGCGCGTGACCAAATTCATGATGACCGCGCTGCTGGTCCTCATGCTGGTCCTCGCGGTTCACAGCCTGCGGCTGCCGGGCGCCGCGGAGGGGCTGTCCTTCTACCTGGTCCCGGATTTTTCGAAAATTAACGGCAGCGTCATCGTCGGCGCGATGAACCAGGCTTTCTTTACGCTCTCGGTCGGCATGGGCAGCATGGCGATCTTCGGCTCCTATATCGACAAGGACCACGCGCTTTTAGGGGAGGCTGTGAACGTCATCGCCCTCGACACGTTCGTCGCGGTCATCGCGGGCCTCATCATGTTCCCGGCCTGCTTCTCCTACGGGCTGGAGGTCAACGCGGGCCCGAGCCTGCTCTTCGATACGATGGCCGCGGTCTTCCAGAATATGGCCGGCGGCCGCTGGTGGGGAACCGTGTTCTTCCTCTTTATGGTTTTCGCGGCCATGTCCACGGTGCTGGCGGTCTGCGAGAATATCCTCGCAATGGTCCGGGAGATCACCGGCTGGAGCCGTCCCAAGGGGAGCCTTGTCTGCGGGATCGCGATTTTCCTCCTGGCGCTGACGACCGCCCTGGGCTACAGCGTGCTGCATTTCCAGCCCTTTGCGGAGGGGACGGCCTGGCTTGATTTCTGGGATTTCATAGTCTCGACCAATATCCTGCCGCTGGGTTCCCTTATCCTGGCGCTGTTTTGCTGCAGCTCTTTCGGCTGGGGCTGGGAGGAGATGCTTGAGGAAGCCAATGCGGGCAGGGGGTTAAAAGTGCAGGCATGGATGAAGGTACTCTTTAAGTACATCGTGCCGCTGATCATTTTGTTCATCTATGTCTACGGGATCGCGACGTTTAAGTGGCGCTGAGCAGTCAGGGGAAAAGAGAATAAAAAGGGGACGGCTTTTAAAAGGAGGGCCGTCCCCTTTGCGTAAAGGGAGGTGGGCTGCCTGATTCAGACTGTCCAGCTGTCCTGCCAGCGCAGAACCGGTTTTTCATTTTCCCATTCAATCGGGAGCCAGACATAATCCGCGATGGAGGTATTGGCGGTTTCAAGTTTGTTGGCGGCGTACATCTCCTGCCGTTCTTCTTCGCCGGCCTTGTAGCGGTCCGGCTCATAGGCGCCCGCGATCACCCGGGTGAAGACGTCCGCAAGGCGGGCGTCTACGGGCGTTTCGGGCAGCCAGCGGTCAGCCATCGCGATGAAGCGGCCGCTTCCCTCCACCCGGAATATCTTGGAGATCTGGCTGTTGAAGGAAGCGCAGGAAGAATCGTCTATATGCGGGTCGCCAAGGCTTGTAAAGACCCCGTCCCAGGAATCGGAGATGGCGCTGTCGCTTCTGTTCGGGACATAACCGGTCATGCCGCTGGTGATCATGTATTTTTTTCCATCCCTCTCAAACAGGGCCGGAGCTTCGCGGGTAAAGGGCGGCGTGAGGTTCGGATAGCTTTTCGCGGCTTCCCTCTCCGCATGGAGGTAATCCTCGCTGAGCTCCATGCAGAGCATCGACGTGTGGTCGGCGTCAAAGTAGATGTAGGCTTTGCCTGAGAGCGGGTCGGCGATGAGATCGAAATCCCCGGCCTTGTGTCCGCCGGGATGATAGAGATTTTCGATTCTTTCATAGGGGCCGGTGAGCCTGTCCGCCTGCCAGATCGTAAAGGCCGCTTCCGGTCCGGAAAGCTTGATCCAGCAGACATATTTGCCGGTTTTTTCGCACTTTAAGATATGGGGCCGGTCGACCCGCCGGGTCGGAAAGAGCGCGGAATTCGGGTCCTTAAGCTCCGGCGGGATGAGGAAGCCTTTATCGTCCCAGTTCATGAGGTCTTTTGACGTGTAGTACTTAAGGCCCCAGGTCCAGATGCCGTTCCGGCCATCGGTGTGCTCTTTATTTTCCCCGTACCAGTAGTAGAGACCGTCTTCGTAATAAACCGCGCCCCCGTGGGCCTGGATCCGATCGCCCTTCGTGTCAAGCCAGGGGCGGCCGGGGCGGATGGCGTTCTGGCGCCGGACGGCAGGCTTCATCTCTTTCGCCCGGTCCGCTTCCGCGATGGCGCTGAACTGCTCGATGAGCTTTTTCTCGGAAGGGCTGACGGCGTTTTCCGGGGTGTTGAGCTTCTTAAGCGCCGCATCCAGCGCCTTGATGAGCTCCTCCGCCTTGGGATTGCGCGTGTAGCGGACCAGCTGCTCCACCGAGAGGGCGGCAGCCTGGGGGTTGGATTCGGCCATTTTCCGCATGCCGGGCAGGAAGGAGTCGAAGATGGATACCGCCTGCTCATTTTCCAAAAGATTCGCAATTTTCATGCCTGCGTTATAGATCATGGCTCACTCCTCCTTTTTCACCTTTTGCAGCATATCGTTGATGGCTTTGATCTGTTCCGGGGGAATCACGTTCGCGCCGGCCTTCTTTAACAGGCTTTCGAAGGAAAGACCTGCCATCATCTGCTTCAGGGCTTTATTTTCCCCGGCGCTTTGAGCTACCTCGCCGCGGCTTGCGGACGCTTTGGCCATGATCCGGCCGACGATAGCCGCCGTGCCCGAATTGGCCATGAGCGCGCCGAACTTGTCCTTTATGGAGTAGAATGCGGGATTGACTTCAATCTTGTCGAACCAGTTGACGACGTTTCCGGCGCCTCCAAAGAGGTAAGCGGGATTGACGTTTTCGACCCGGCGGATCGTCATCTCTTCAGCCAGATTTCCGCTCACGGCCTTGATCTCGTGCCGGCCGCTGATCGGCACTTTGAAAATGAAAACCTTGTCGGCGCTTTTCGTCTCAAACTCTTTCCCGTCAAGGTAAAGCGTGACGCTTTCGCAGTTGGAGTATACCTTGATCTCCGTCTCGGCCTCCGCCCGGTCGACAAAACGCCTGCCGCAAAGGTGTACGAAGGCTTCCTTACTCCAGGCGGCCTTGTAGAGGTAGAAGGCGTCTTTTTTGGTCTTGTGATCGAATTCGACAAGGCCTTTCTGGTTCTGTCCGCGTTTTCCGCCCTCGTCGCGGCCGTCCGCGGCGAAGTCAAAGAGATTCCAGACATGGGTGGCCCAGAGGTAGGGACGCGCTTCGATGCATTTTAGGATGTGCTCATGGTAGAGACACTGGTATTCCTCGCTGTAATCGCCTTGTTCCGGACGGGCGGAATGGAAAGCCGTGTTCGCGTCGGCGCCGTACTCGGAGAAGCCGATGACCCGGTCCGGGAACATCCTGTGATACTCGTCGAAGAATTCGTCGTTCTGCTCAAGCTCTCCGAGGTACCAGCCGAAGTAGAGGTTGTAGCTGGCCAGATCCGCGATCGGGATGAGCGGGGAATCCTTTTCCAGCATGAAGGCGTGGGCCATGACCGTCGGGCGGGTCTTATCCATGCTCTTCGCGAGGGCGTTCAGTTCCCTGTGGTCGCTTAGCAGCTCTTCCGTGACCGGGCTCGACGCGCTGATCTCGTTGGAGAGGCCCCAGCAGACGATGGAGGGATGGTTATAGCACTGGGTGATCAGTTCGCGCAGCTGATCGAGGGCGTTCTGCTTCCCGTTCGTCATGTGCTTTGTGATATAAGGGATCTCCGCCCAGACGATGACGCCGTACTCATCGCACAGATCATAGAATTCCTGAGCGTGCTGGTAGTGGGCAAGACGAAGCGTGTTGGCGCCAAGTTCGCGGACGACCTCCATGTCCTCCTTATGTTCCTTCATGCTGAGGGCGTTTCCAAGCCCGATGCGGTCCTGATGGCGGCTTACGCCGCGTAAAGGATAGGAGCGGCCGTTTAAGAAGAAACCTTTCTCCGGATCGATGCGGAAGCTGCGGCAGCCGAAGCGGGAAGAGATCTCGTCGAGAACGACGCCGTCCTTTAGAAGCTTCGCGGTCGCGGCGTAGAGGTAGGGATCGTCGACGCCGTCCCAGAGGCGGACGTTTTCAAGTGTGACGGAGACGGATGCGCGTCCGTTTTCAACGGCGGCTTTCGCGATCAGGGATCCTTCTTCCGTCCGGATCTCAAACTGGACTTCCGAGCCTCCGTTCTGCCAGGTTTCGAGCGTTATAAGCGCTTCCTTCCTGACCGGATCGGTAACCGGGGTGATTTTGATCCCCGGGCTGCCGTCTTTTACGAGCTCGAAGTGCTCCGCGGGAACCAGGATAAGCTTCGCGCCCCGGTAGAGGCCGCCGTAGAAGGTGAAATCCGCCATTTGGGGATAGACCCGGTCGTTGGCGGAATTGTCGAGGCTGACGGTGAGGAGGTTTTCATTTTCCAGAGCCTCCGTGAGGTCGGCGCGGAAGGCTGAATAGCCGCCCTCGTGGCGCGCAAGGGACCTGCCGTTCAGGAAGACTTCCGCAGTCATGGCCGCCCCGGGAAATTCGATGAAGCAGCGTTCGCCGTCCGATAGTTCCGGTTTCGCAAATGCTTTGGTGTAGACGGCTGTGCCCCGCCAGTAGTCGTTGCCCCCGTCCTGGCCGTCGATAGCGTTCCAGGTGTGGGGAAGCGTCACGGGAACGGGGGCGCTGCCGGGCTTTAGAAATTGCCAGTTGTCATGAAAAGGGATGATTGTTCGCATGGAAGACCCTCCTTTATATGCTTTTGCAGGGCAGAAGTCTGGCGGCTTCTGCCCGTTCTTATCTTAATTATAGCCTGTTTTCAGGAATTTGGAGCAGCTTCTTTGCGGGCCTTGATTTCCGCTTCGATTTGGGGCATCTGGTTCTCAAGTTTGCTGAAATGAAGGGCGCAGAGGATGATGCCGACCAGGCAGATCGCCGGGATCAGGGTGTAGAGGCAGCGGATCATGAAGAGGGCGCTGTCCGGCTGGTTGATGACTTCGCTGCTGGTGGTGGCGATGAAGCCGGCGGCTCCGAGCAGGACGCCGGTTAAGCCGGTGCCTATGCCGTTCAAGGCTTTCATCAGGAAGTTCATGACGACCGCGGAGGTTCCATCCATGCGGTGCATGCCCTTGTACTCATTGTAATTGGCGATCTGGAGGACGCCGGGGGCCTGCAGGTAGGAGCAGGGGAGGGAAATCAGGTTGGTGACAATGATTCCGATATAGACCATCGCGATGCTTTTGCCTGAGAAGAAGACGGTCATATAGCCGAGGATTGAAAGGCCGGCCATGAGAATGAAGAGCCTGGACATGCCGAGCTTCTTGATGAGGACCGGGAAGATAAGCATGACCGGAAGCAGGACGATGGCGAAGGCGCTGACGATGCCGAAGGCTCCCGCGTCGCCGACAATATACTGGAAGTAGTAGCTGCCGGCGCCGAAGCCGACGATCATGTTGTAGAGGCCGATCATGCCGCCCCAGCTCCAGGCGTAGGGATTGGTTTTCAGCATGGTAAGCGCTTCATGGAAGTTCAGCTTTGCGGCGCTCTGTCCCGCGTCGACGGAAGGATCTTCCCGGACGGTAAACATGCGGACGATGCCGAGAAGAGCCAGCGGGATCGCGTAGATCAGGATGAGCTTGCGCCAGGCCGGGGCCCCGCCGTTGCCTTCTACGATCCAGGCGTTGTAGAGGCGGGGGAAGGTCATGGAGACGACGATGGAGCCTGCCATGGAGACGAGTCCTCCGTAGGAAGCGACCTTGGTGACCAGCTTGCTGCTGCCGTTGAAGGCTCGGATCAGGTAGGGCGTCTGGGAGGCTGCCAGCATGGTGCCGAAAATCGAGTAGACCAGAACATACATCACGAAGACCCAGATGTACTTGATCAGCGTGCTCCACTGCGGACCGGTGGAAAAGAGAAGAACAACGCAGAGCCATTCCAGAACGATGCAGATTTCATAAGGCCTTGCCTTGCCCCATTTTGTGTTGGTGTTGTCGACAATGTAGCCGGCCATGAGGTCTGTTACCGCGTCGACGAGACGGGCCGCCATGAGAAGGATGCCGACGATACCGGGATCAAGCCCGAGTGTGTTGGAGCTGTAGAGAAGCAGGTAGGCGCTGATGATGACCGTAACGCCTGCCAGGGCGATGTCCCGGGTCTTCCAGGCAAAAAATCGTCCCCAGGGCATCCTGTCGGGGTTGGCCGCTTTGGCAGTTTTTTCTTTCGACATGTTTTTCCTCCTTTTGATAGAGTGTTGGTTAATGTGCGAAACGCCGGGCAGGGCGGCATGCCGGAGCATCTGCCGCAGCATTTCCCTGATTTCTATTGATTTTAGATTACAGGAAAGGGAAAAAGAGGAAAAGAAATAAAATCGTGTTTAATAAAATAAAATAATGATAAAATACTACGATAGATAAGATATGGTATTTGTGAATAAATTATGATATTCTTAAGAAGATGGTTGCGTATGCTTGTGAAAGAGGAACAAAAAATGGGCGAGTTTGAAGAAAAAAACAGTAATCTTGCGGAAGAAGAGCGTATCGCCTTGATGGAGCAGCTGCTGGACTGCGGCGATTCGATCCCGCTTTGGGTCTATGACGAAGAGGGACGGCTGTTAAAGGGCGGGGAGAGCAGGCTGGTTCTTGACACGATTTTCCGGCATACCGGCTGCCACGCGTATATGCTGGAACACTTTAAGCGGCATACCTCTCCGCTGATCCTGAGCAGCCAGCTTGGGCTTATGTGGTGCGCGGTCCGCGGGGGGCTTCAGGAAAAAAACGGCCTTTCGAGCCGCTCTTATGTGATCGGGCCGGTCCTGAATTCGGATATCTCTCTTGACGCGATAAAGGAGGCGGCCCGGCGCTTCGAAGTAAATCTCAGCTGGCGCAAGGGTTTTATCGATCTTATACAGAACATACCGGTCGTGGCTTCGACGCTTTTTTTCCAATACGGCCTCATGCTGCATTATTGCGCTTCCGGTGAAAAGCTGCAGAGAAGCGATATCGCTTTTCAGGAAAACCCGGGCACGGACAATACCGGGATCAATAAGAACGCTGATTCCGGGAGCCGGAAGGATCGTTTTCGGGTTTACCAAAATGAACAGCGGATCCTGGATAACGTGCGGCAGGGCAATCTGGATTTTAGCGCGGCGCTGGAGGAAGGAAACAAGATCTCCAACGGGATCCGTGTTTCTGCCGGAGATCCGCTCAAGCAGATGCTTCTCACCATGGCGTCTTTTACCTCCCTATGCACGAGGGCGGCTATTGAAGGCGGATTGTCCCCGGATACGGCCTATACGCTGGGCGACAGTTACATAGAAAGTCTTTTGTCCTGCAGCAGCATTACGGAAATGCGGGCAATTAATCACACCATGTACAGGGATTTTATAGAACGGGTCCATAAGATCCGAATGAGGCCGGAGTATTCCAGGCAGATCGCAAGCTGCGTCAATTATATAGAAATGAATCTTTCGGGAGACCTTTCCATCCGGAAGCTGGCCCGGCGGGTCGGTTATACCGAGTATTATCTTTCCCATAAATTTAAAGAGGAGACAGGGATCAGCATCGGGGGATTTATCCGCAAAGCCCGGATCGAGCGCGCCAGGAGCCTGCTGGCCAATACGGATATGTCGGTCAGCAAGATCGCGGACGAACTTCATTTCTGCTCCTCCAGCTATTTTTCCATGCGCTTTGAGGAGGAGGTGGGGATGCTCCCGAGCCGCTACAGAATGGAGAAGAAGAGAATGTAAATTGTGCATTCTGTCCATAAATCGGGGGAGTCTAAACGCTTACATCCGTCGCTTTTTAGGGTGGTTTTACTTGACAGATTCTATAATTCTCGTTATTATGTTTAATGAATATTTTTCGAAGCCCCGGATTCAAGAGAGAAGGGGATTGCGGAATGGAAAACTGATTCACCTATTGTAAGGAGGGACAGAACATGAAAAAGAAAATTGCAGCAGCAGTCATTTCCGCCGTTATGGCGCTCAGCCTTGCGGCGTGCGGCGGTTCCGAAGCTGCCTCTACCTCGACCGAAGGAGGAGATGCTTCCGCGGATCCGGAAGTTACGCTGGTCATGGCGGAGGTTAATCCGCTTGACACGATCGTCGGTATGACCGATGTCTTCTTTGCCGAGAAGGTCGAAGAGCTTTCCGGCGGCACGGTCCACATCGATCTTCAGGATTCCGGCGTCCTCGGCGCCGAACAGGATGTCCTCGACGCCATGCTCGGCGGCGACGACTCCATCGACATTTCCCGTATCTCCGCGTTCGCGCTGAGCAGCTACGGCTGCAGCAAGGCGACCCTGCTCTCCATCCCCTTTACCTGGGAAAGCAGGGATCATTTCTGGGCCTTCGCGGAGAGCGACCTCGCGGAAGAGTTCCTGGCAGAGCCCTCTGAGCTCGCCCTCGGCGTCACCGGCGTCTTCTACGGCGAAGAAGGCTTCCGCCATTTCTTCTTCAAGGAAGGCCTTGATATCAAGGGTCTTGAGGACCTGAACGGCCTTAAGATCCGCGTTTCCAACGATCCGGTCATGAACGGCATGGTTAAGGGCCTTGGAGCTTCCCCGACAGTCGTTTCCTTCGGCGAACTGTACAGCGCGCTGCAGACCGGCGTCGTCGACGCGGCTGAGCAGCCGATTGCCAACTACAAGTCCAACTCTTTCCAGGAAGTTGCCCCGACCCTTCTGCTTGACGGCCATACCCTCGGCGCGATCCAGGTCATCATCTCTGAGGCTTCCCTCAGCGAGCTGACGGAAGCGCAGCAGAACGCGATCTTTGAGGCCGGCAAGCTGGCTGAGGAATACAACAAGTCCATCTCCCAGGAGAAGGAAAATGAAGTTCTCGACGAGCTGAAAGCAGGCGGCTGCAACGTCGTCGAGGTCAGCGATCTCGCTCCGTGGAGAGAAGCCTGCGCGGCTGTCATCGAGGAGAACACTTCCGACCAGGCTGATCTCTATCAGCAGCTGCTGGATCTGGCCTGAGATTCCCCGGGGCTCGATCACGTAAGCGGACGGCAGGGGTTTCTGCCGTCCTCCATAAAAGCCCCGCAAGGCCCCGCGGATTTGCAGCGCTGTTCCGTCATGCAAAGCGGCGCGGCCCCGGAGCGGGAAACGGGGAAATGCTTTTCATTTCCCATATATGTACAGGATGGTAAGGCAGGGGCGTCAGGCGTGGCCTGGCGCCCCCTGCTTCTTCTTAAAGATGAGGGGGAGGGAACCGGCAGCGGTTTTTTCTCAGGGAGGTTCTTATGCCTGCTATTTTCGAAAAGCTTGATAAAGTCAAGCCGTTCTACGATGCGGTCAGCAAGGTGCTTATGGTGATCTGTAAGCTGTTCCTGATCGTTGATATTCTGATAACTTCCATGGCGGTAGCCGGAAGATATATTCCTTTCATTCCGGATCCGTCCTGGTCGGAGGAAGTCGTTCTGACCTGTATGTCTTATATGGCGGTTCTGTCCGCAGCGCTGGCTATCCGCCGCAAGGCCCACATCCGCATGACCGCGTTTGACCGCTATCTTCCGGCGAATCTGTTAAAGACCCTGGATCTGATCGCCGACATCGCGGTCCTGATCCTGGGCGGCGTCATGCTGATCCTCGGATTTAACTACGCGACTACGATCGGCTCCAGGGGCACCTATGTCTCGATGCCCGGCGTTTCGCGTTTCTGGATGTATTTCCCGATTCCGCTGGCCGGCTTCTTCATGGTCATCTTCGAGCTTGAGGCGATTGTCAATGATATCAAGGCCTTCTTCCGGAAGGATACGGAGTACGACCTGAAGAATCAGGCCGAAAGAATGATAAAGGAGGCGCAGTCATGACCGCTAATACAACAGCAATCGCAATTTTGATCATCGGATTCCTGATTCTGGTCTTCCTTCGCTTCCCGGTCGCATATGGCGTCGCGCTTTCCTCGATGGCCTGCCTGATCTACCAGGGCAAGTCGCTCAACAGTCTCTGCCAGCAGATGGTCAAGGGCATCAGCTCCTTCTCCCTGATGGCGGTTCCCTTCTTCATCACGATGGGAATCCTGATGGGCAGCGGCGGCATCTCCGAGAAGCTCATCGCCCTGGCCAACTCCTGCGTCGGATGGATGCGGGGCGGCATGGCCATGGTCAACATCGTCGCTTCCTATTTCTTCGGCGGCATCTCCGGCTCCGCTTCAGCCGATACGGCTTCCCTGGGATCCATTCTGATCCCGATGATGGTCGATCAGGGCTACGACGCGGACTTCTCGACCGCCGTCACGATCACATCTTCCTGCGAGGGACTTCTGGTTCCGCCGTCCCACAATATGGTTATCTACGCGATGGCGGCGGGAGGAATATCCGTCGGGCGTCTGTTCCTGGCCGGTTATGTGCCGGGCGCGATCCTGGCGGTCTCCCTGATGGTGGGGTCCTACATCATTTCCGTCAAACGGAACTATCCGAAGGGAGAACCCTTTTCCTTCATGAAATTCCTAAAGCAGCTCGGCTCCAGTATCTGGGCCCTGGCCGCGATCCTGATCGTTGTCGTCGGCGTCGTTGCCGGTTACTTCACAGCCACCGAGTCCGCCGCGATCGCGGTCATCTATTCCCTGATCGTCTCCCTCTACGTCTACAAGGGACTGACCTGGAAAGGTGTCTGGAAAGCGCTCGACGGCTGCGTCGATACGTTGTCGATCGTCCTGATCCTGATCTCGACCTCCAGTATCTTCGGCTACTGCCTGACCCAGCTCCATGTTCCGGATCTTGCCAGCCAGGCGATTCTTGGTCTTACCGACAACAAGATCATCATCGCGCTGCTGATCGACCTGATCATCCTGCTCTTAGGCTGCATCATGGACATGTCCCCGATCATCCTGATCACGACCCCGATCCTTCTTCCGATCGCGGTGCAGATCGGCATCGACCCGATTCAGTTCGGCATCATCATGGTTCTGAACTGCGGCATCGGTCTTCTGACGCCGCCGGTCGGCGCGGTCCTCTTTATCGGTTCCGCGGTGGCCGGGCTTAAGATGGAGGATGTCGTCAAGGCGACGCTTCCCTTCTATGTCTGCATGCTGATCGCTCTGCTGCTGATCACGTTCGTGCCCGCCATCTCGCTGGCGCTGCCGAACCTTTTGATGCCGGCGTAAGGGCGGTTTGAATGCGAGAACCTTGTGCCGGGGCATCCGCTGAAGCGATAAGCAGGGCCGCGTTCCCGGCAGGACGCCTGCAGGTGTTTGCGAAGCGCAGCCTGTATGCTTAAACGGCCAGTAGGCAAGACCGTTATCGGATCGTTCGATAACGGTCTTGTTCATTTTTTCGTAAGGCCATCTTAGAGGAAGCGGCCCGCGCCTTATGCGCCGGCTGCCACGCTTCCCCTGATTAATATGGAAAGGAAAGGATAGAAGGAAACAGTGGATAATATGACCGTTATACTGATCATGATCCTGGTCATGATCGTTCTGCCGATCGTATTCGCGAGATTGTCGGGCAGGAACCCGATGGAAGTTTTTTTCGGCTCCCGGGTAAAGGGGACGGCTTTTGACAGAAAGAATGACGCCTCCGCCGAAGAGGCGGGCAGAAAGGCCGGGCCGGCGAAAAAGGAGAAAAACAGCGGGAAGGAGGACATCATTCTCCTTATATCCGACCTGACGAGCTACGCGAGGAGAAATCACTATTACATGATCATGCCGGGGACTTTGACCTTCAAGGGGAAAACCGCGAACCTGGCAGCGATCCTCATTACCCGCGGAACCCTTGTGGGCTTTAACTGCTTCGGCTTCGGCGGCAGGATCCTGGCCGGAAGCGGGAAGGACGACTGGACCCAGACCATGAACGGGGAGAGGAGGAGATTCGCCAGTCCGCTTGTGAAAAATGAAGAGCAGGAGAAAATCCTGCGGAGCATCCTTCAGGAGGAGGGCCTGGGGCATGTCGAAAGCAGGGTCGTCGGCGTCTTTACCGCCCCGGAAGTGAAGCTGTCCGGGACGGGAGGCAGCAGCTGCTATGACCGCAACTCGCTCAAGAATTATCTCTCTTCCGACGCCTTGTTGGTCAGCCGTAATCTTAATCCGGAAGAGATCGGCAGAAAGCTCGAACCCTATGTGAAGAGGCAGAAGAGATGAAGCTCCTGGGAAGCAGGAACGCTTAAGAGAGGGCTGAAGGGAGGAAGCTCTCGCGAAAGAGGATCGCTTAGGAAGAGGCGGAAGAGCTTCCGCGAGCAGCCGGGAAATGGCAAAGGTTGACAGAAAGGAAGAAATATGCGTATTATCACGATCAGCCGGCAATTCGGCAGCGGCGGCCGCGAATTAGGCGAGCGGCTTGCCAATCAGCTGGGCTGGGACTATTATGACAAGGAAATTATAGAGACGCTGGCGGAGAAGCACGACCTCGATGAGGAGTTTATCCGGGATGTACTCTCCCGGCACGGCTGGCACCACATCAGGCTGACCTACAGCCACAGCTTTTCGCAGCTGATGGTCAACCCGTCATTTCACACCCAGGTGCTGCTCCTGCAGAGCCAGATCATCCGGGAAATCGCGGAGGCCGGCAACGACTGCGTGATCGTAGGCCGGGACGCGGACGTGATCCTGCACGACAAAATGCCCTTCCGCCTGCTTGTCTGCGCCGATAGGGAGGCGAGACTTAAGCGCTGTATGGCCTATGAGGACAAAAAGGCTCCGGAAGAGCGCCTCTCCGAAAAGACGGTATTGAAGAACATAACAAGAATCGACAAAAACCGGATGCGGACCAGGGAAATCCTGACGGGTAAGAGCCGCAGCGACCACAGCGCATTTGACCTGATCGTCAATTCTTCCGGGAGGAATCCGGAAAAGCTGGCCACCGCGCTGGCGGATTTTTCACTTCACTGGTTTGAGGACATGACAAATGAAGACTAAACACTCAAAGACGCTGCTGACAGAGGGGGTTATCTGGAAACAGCTGATCCTCTTTTTTCTGCCCATCGCGGCGGGGACCTGTATCCAGCAGCTCTACAATACCGTTGACGGCCTCATCGTGGGTCGTTTCGTCGGCACGGAGGCCCTGGCGGCGGTCGGGGGCAGCTCCGCCCAGATCATCAACCTGCTGATCGGCTTTTTCGTGGCCGCGACGGCCGGATCCTCCGTCGTGATCGCACAGATCTACGGGGCAGGCCGCGCGGAGGACGTGCGGAATGCCGCCGGCAACGCGATTGCGGTCTTCGGCCTGCTGGGTTGCGTGCTGGCCGCAATCGGCTTCGCCGCCTCCCCGGCCATGCTGGTTCTGCTCAGGACGCCGGCGGACACGCTGGAGGGGGCGGCGCTCTATCTGCGGATCTATTTTGCGGGGGTGCCTTTCATTTTAATCCTGAATATGGAGTCCAACATGCTGCGCGCGGTCGGGGACTCGTTCGGGCCTTTCATTTTCATGGTGGCCGGATGCCTTACGAATATCGGGCTGGATCTTATTTTCGTCGTTTTGTTCCAGTGGGGGATCGTCGGGGTGGCGGCGGCCACGGTCATTTCCCAGATTGTCAACATGTCCCTGCTGACGCTCCGGCTGCTTCGGACGAAGGAGCGCTACCGCCTGAGCTTTCATAATTTCAGGCTGAACGGGGTCTATCTGGCCAACATGCTGCGGCTGGGGATCCCCTCTGGGCTCCAATCCTCCATGTACGCGGTCTCCAACATGGTGATCCAGGTGGGCGTCAACTCGCTGGGAACCGTTGTCGTGGCCTCCTGGGCCATGACTTCCAAGACGGATGGCATCTTCTGGGCGGTCAGCAATGCGCTGGGCTCCGCCATCACCAGCTTTATCGGGCAAAATCTGGGTGCCGGCAAGCGGGATCGCGCCAGGGCCTGCGTGAAGCAGGGACTCATCCTGCATTTCGCGATCACGGTGGCGGTGAGCTCCCTCATTCTGCTGGCGGGCCGGCCTCTTTTGACCATCCTCACGAATGACCCCGCCGTCCGGGAGACCACCTACCAGATGATGCTCTATTTTGTGCCCTTCTATTTCCTCTGGACGATCATCGAGGTCCTCTCCGCGGTGCTGAGGGGCGCGGGCGACACGCTGAGGCCCTTCATCATTATCAGTCTGGGGATCTGCATTTTCCGAATTGTCTGGATGGGGACTCTGTTCCTCTATTTCCACACGCTGTTCGTGCTCTGCATGAGCTACGCGGCGTCCTGGTTCGTGACGGATGTCGCGATGGTGATCTATTACAAGCGGGGAAAATGGATGGACCGCAGCGGGCGGATCCTGGAAAAGTAGCTGAAACTGTAATACAAGAATTATGCGAGGCAGGTCTCTTTCGGGGGACCTGCTTTTTTCGGGTTATAGGAAGGTGGGAAGCTTGCTGCCCGGGAGGCGCTGTTCAGGGAGCGGGATAATGCAATGCAGGAGGGTATATAGCGGTTCTGCATTGCATTATTAAGCGTCTGGAGGGCCTAAAGGCAAGAAAAGTGCAATGCAGGAGGGTATATAGCGGTCCTGCATTGAAATATTAAGCGTCAGGAGGGTCTAAAGGCAGGAAAAATGCAATGCGGGAGGGTATATAGCGGTCTTGCATTGAAATATTAGGCGTCAGGAGGGGCTAAAAGCAGGAAAAATGCAATGCAGGAGGGTAAATAGGGGTTTTGCATTGA